>CAMBZY010000165.1 GCA_945872325.1 Candidatus Kuenenia stuttgartensis
GCAATTGATCAGCACGCGGGCCAGATTTTCCCAGCCAGCCGTGGCCGCCAATCCAGCCGATTCCTGCGACTCCTGCTCTGTTGGAGCCCGTTGCAGGACGATTTCAAAAAGTTCTGCAACGCGAGCTTTGGGGTCTGCAATGGGCTTCACCCGCTCGATAAGTTTTTCGGCCATCCGCATCGTAAAACGATGGTTCCACTGGGTCATGGATTGCAGAGGAGTGGTCGTGATCGATCTTGAAGGGGCACTGAAAGCGTTGTCAGGGCAGTCAAAATCGGAGAGATAATCGACTTTCGCTGCCCGTGGAGATTGATGATAAATCGTCCTTCGCCATGTTTCAGGGCCTGGATCATCAAGAGATATATAGGTGGAAACGTTATCCTGAAGATATTGATAGAGGCGAAATCCGGGCCCTCCACGAGTTTCATTCAGCACGCCTGCCACAAGCATCATCGAATCGCGAATCTGCTCGCCTTCAAGCCGTCTGGGAGGGTATCGCCAAAGCAGTCGCGATTGTGCATCCTGAGCCAAGGCCTTGGAATTTGCCGATGAAGATTGCCGATAGGTCTGGCTTAATACAATATCGCGATGCAATGGTTTCCAGCGGCCTCCGTGTTCGATTAATCGACGGGCGAGCCAGTCCAAAAGTTCGGGATGCGATGGCCGTCCACCCATATAGCCAAAATCGCTGGGGGTGTCCACCAACCCTGTCCCGAAATGCAAGTGCCAGATCCGATTCGCCAGAACTCTCCATGTCAATGCATTCTCTGGACTTGCAATCCATTCCGCCAAAGCCATTCGCCGCTGACTTTCAGGCGCATCTGCTGGCAAATTGAAAATGGGAGCCGTTAATTTTAAATAGGAGAGAGAACCAGGTGCAATCTCTGGCCCCTTTCGCTGAGGATCACCACCAACTTGTAAGTAGGTGTTGGCAGGAGGTTGAGCGAACGAACCTGCCCAGACGCTGGGATAATTCGGTATGGCTGCGATTCTCTGATCAATTTTTGCGATCTCGCTATTCAGCCGAAGTTTTTCAGCAGATTCAGCAGGATTATAACCGAGACGCCGCCGACGTGCCTGCTCGTGTGCTTCCGAAGGCGCTGGCCTCTCTCGACTGGAATCCGCCACGAGTTCCCATTTCTGGCCATCGGGCGAGACCTCCAGAATATAATCGCCAACAGTCTGATTATATCCATTACTGCCTTTGATCGAACTGGTTTTGTCCGTCGAAAAGATCAATTTGTCGACAATCTGAGGCTTATCTAAAGTCAGAGTAATCACTGGCTGACCGATGGGTGAGATCCAGGCTGCTCCGAATTTACCATCAATCATAAGCTGGGGTGAATAAGCATCGCCGAAGTCGCCGGGTTTGCGTGATGCTGCGTCAATTTTAGCTGCCAATGCCACATTGGTTGCATTTGGAGATTTGGAGAAAATCTCGAGTTCTTGAATGCGAACTCCTCCGGCTGAATCCGGGTTCTGATTCGAATTATAAATCGTCAGCCTGATTTGAGAGATCGCCTTCTCTGGAAGTTTTTCCTCGATTCCTGTTGGAGTGACCAGAGGTTTGGTGATCTTTACAGGACGATTTTTTAATTCCTGAGCGATCCGTTCCTGAAATGCTTTTTCGATCGCAGCCAGGCTGGCCGTGATTTTTCCACGTTCGGCTTCGAGCGGTTTCAAATGGCGGGCCCGAACTTCAAGCTGACTGGCGGTGGCCAGGCTTCGCGAGCCTTGACGGGTTCCATTATAAATCGACTGAAGGCGGTAATAATCGGCTTGCTGAATCGGGTCGAATTTATGGTCGTGACAGCGTGCGCATCCCACAGTCAGGCCGAGGAATGCGGAACTGGTTGCCACCACGGTGTCGTCAATTGCATTTGCACGAATCTGGGCGGCCTGGACAGGATCCTGATTTCCAACATCGTCGAACGGACCAACCGTCAGAAATGCAACACCGAGCATGTCGTAAGGCCTGTCAGGTGCTACGGTGTCGCCTGCAATATGCTCTCGAACGAGTTGATCGAACGGTTTGTCCTGATTCAGCGATCGAATCACATAATCGCGAAATGGCCAAGAATTATCGATCAAAACGTTACGCTCAAACCCATTCGACTCACCAAACCGAGTGATATCAAGCCAGTATCGGCCCCAGCGTTCGCCATATTTTGGAGAAGCCAATAGCCTGTTCACCTGCCGCTCATAAGCATCCGGGCGAGTGTCTTGTAAAAAGAATTGCATTTCTTCCGGAGTTGGAGGAAGCCCTGTCAGGTCGTAAGAAAGTCGTCTCAGTAGAGATCGCCGATCCGCTGGAGGTGATCCTGAAAGATTTTCCTGATGTAATTTAGAGCTGACGAAATGATCAATCGGGTTTTGATTCCAATCGCTTGGAAAACCTGAAGGTAGTGGAGGAACTTTCGCGTCCGTCAATTTCTGGAGAGACCACCAGGTGGCTGCGTCTGCTTTCGACTTCTCTTTCAAAACAATGGTGTCAGGCCATTTTGCACCCTGATCGATCCACTGTGCCAGAATCGCAACTTGAGAGGCGTTCAGAGGCTCGCCCTGACGCGGCATATCTGGCTTCATCCCAAGAGATTCCGGCTTAACCCGAGTCAGCAATTCACTTTCCGCTGCTTTGCCCATTTCGAAAGCCGCGCCGGATTCGCCGCCCTTGAGTGCGGCTTTTAAATTCGATAAATCGAGGCCGCCTTTGGTCTTTCCTGGCTGATGACATGCAATACAGTGCTGAGTCAGGATCGGTGCGACTTGTTTTTCAAAGTTGATTGGGGGATCGACTGCAAGAACTTCAGAACTGGCCAGTAAAACGAATCCATAAACCATTAGAAAATGAAATTTCAGGATTCGAAGCTGATGGAGGTGCATGGCCGACTCGTTTTCGGTTCGCTTGGGGCTTGCAGGCGGGACATCTTTTCTATAATCATCTATTTGAAGATCTTATGCAAGAGTCTGTCACACATATCAAGTCAGGATTCATCCCCGAAATGTCGCACGATCAAACCATCCAAAACATCGCTGAACCGACGACCGATATTGACCATTCAGATCCTTTGGGTAGTCAAGAGAACAGGCTGACTCCAGCTCCTGTGAAATCTCGGATTGGATCGATTGATGCGTTTCGCGGCTTTGTCATGTTCCTGCTCATGGCTGAGGCTCTCCATCTGGGCCAGATGGCGAAAAACTTTCCCGATAGCTCGCTCTGGAAAACTCTGGCTTATCATCAGACGCACGTCGAATGGATTGGCTGTTCATTGCACGACATGATTCAGCCCTCTTTCTCGTTTCTGGTCGGTGTTTCGCTGCCATTTTCTTTGCTGGCACGTCGTAACAAGGGGCAAAATACTCGAAAAATGGCGATGCATGCCGTATGGAGATCTCTTGCACTCGTGGCTTTAGGAATTTTTCTACGGTCGGTTGGGCGAAAGCAGACAAATTTTACGTTCGAAGACACGCTCTCCCAGATCGGGCTTGGCTATTTCTTTCTCTTCTTGCTGGGGCTTTATTCCCGAAAGGTTCAGTGGATTGCATTTACTGCCATTCTGATCGGATATTGGGCTTTATTTGCAGCATATCCTTTGCCGTCGGCTGATTTTGACTATGCCAGTGTTGGGCTGGATAAAAACTCGCCTTCATTCCTGACTGGTTTTCAAGCCCACTGGAATAAAAATGCCAATCCTGCCTGGGCCTTTGATACATGGTTCATGAATCAGTTCCCACGCGAAAAGCCATTTCTCTTTAATGGTGGTGGATATTCTACAATCAGTTTTATTCCCACACTTGCAACCATGATTCTGGGCCTGATTGCTGGCGGGTTGATGGTTCGACCGCTTCCAGCCTGGAAGACGGGCCTGCAGTTTCTGGTGATGGGCATCATTCTGACAGGTTTGGGATATGGCCTTGGGGAACTTGGAATTTGTCCCGTGGTGAAGAAGATCTGGACACCGACCTGGGTGCTGTTTTCAGGCGGAATTTGCTTCGCGTTCCTGAGCTTTTTTGTGTTCACCTGTGATGCAGCACGGATGACTCACCTGTTCTGGCCGATCCGGATCATTGGTGCCAATTGCATTTACGTCTATGTGGTGATTCACTGGTGGAATGGATTTATTCTATCCAATATCAAGACACATCTTGGCCAGAATATTTTCCAGATTTTCGGAACAGGCTATGAGCCAGTGATTGCAGGAGCATCGGTCATGCTGGTGCATTGGCTGATTCTGGTCTGGATGGATCGAAATAAAATCCGGATCCGCATATGACTCCGGTATTTTAAAATAGGCCGACCACTATTTCCCGGGGTTCCGGATATAGTGGTCGGTAAATTTTGCGTGTGGCTGAATACTATCGACCTTAGGCATGTGACACGAGACGCAATCTTTTGAAGGGCTGACTTTACATGTCTTGGTCGGGCTGGCGTCAGGCGGATTTTTTGATGATGGAAGGTGACAGTTCAAGCATTTGGAATCATAAAATTTCGAGTCTGATTCTGCGTTGTGATGGGGCGAGTGGCAAGTCAGGCAGTCGAACCCACCGGTCCCTTCAGTCTTTTTATAACACTCGCTGAAGGTGAGGGTTGTGGACTGAAACCGGACGGTGGCTGCAGTGGTTTCCTGAGCCATTTCACGCCCTTGAGTGCCGTGGCATTCAGCGCACATCTGCATGGCCTGAGGTCGGCTACCGCTGGAATTTCTGCGGAACCGGCCGATCGCTTTGTCAGGAAACTGATTTTTTATGGCGGCGATGTGATTTCCGGCAGGCCCGTGGCAGCGTTCGCAGCCGATACCCCGGTCGACCGATTCCGGGCCTTTCTGGTTCAGAATCGAAAAAGCGTTGGTTGTGTGACAACCGATACAAAGCCTGAGCATGTCGGGCGATTGCAATATGCCTAAAATATCATTTTTATTTTTCGGATTCTTGGGCTGACCAGGGGTAATATCCCAGCCGTGAATCGAGGCATAGTAGGTCCAGCGGGCTTCGCGGGGATCACCGGATGGATCGGTTAGAATCGGGGTGATGGCGTGTCGGCCAGATCCAAGAATGAACCTGACGAGGGGTTGATATTCTTCGCCTTGAATTTTACTGACCCATTTTGGGGATTCGATTTGGGGCTGAAATTCAGAAGAGCTGTTTTCGATATGGGGATCCTGCTTTTGAAGCATGGTCCAAGTCAGGTTGCGAGCTTCGTTGCCATGATGGAAAGTGAGTGCATGGCGGCTGTTCTGTTGATCTTCGACAATTTCCTGGTGACATTCACGACAACTCTGGGCGCCTGTGAACGCGGCAGGTTCTTCCAGAAGTCCGATTTCGGAACCATCTATGGCAGCGGCTTTGGATTGATTGAGCTTTTCGATGGCCTGATCCCGGTGCCCGAGTTGCAATTCGGCACGACTCTGGAGCCAGAGAAGTTCGCGATCAGGGCTGGTTTGGGGAATTTCGGCCAGTGCGGAGAGAGCCTCACCTGGTTTTGACTGACGCAGAAGGTTGCGAGCGAGAAGTTTACGAGCTGATGACGGGCTCATCGCTGAGTCGGTTAACAAAGGGGTTAGCTGAAGGGCTCTGGAGAACTCGGCTGAGGCACTTGGGGCATCGTTTAATGCTTGGTGAAGTTGACCGAGCCAGATGGCAGGAAGGGCGTTATCGGGTTCGGTTTTTGACCACTGGCTGGCGTAAAATAAGGCTTCGGCGGGGCGGTTGGTGCGGTAAAAGGTTTCTGTGAGAGTTTTTAGAGTTTCTGTGTGAGATGGGTCAGCGAGATTGGCTTCGAGGTAGAACTTTTCCGCGTCTCTGGGTCGCTGATTTCGCTGGAAAAAATCGGCTTGAAGGAAGAGGTCTTCGGCTGAGCTGAGGTTCGACATTTTCGCATAAAGGTCATTGGCGATCTGGTCGCGTTTTAATCGGCGGGCGGCCCGTGCCATCAAAAGGCTGGCTTCGTGATTGCCGGGCTCTTTTTTCAGATAGGTGGCTGCTTGATTGAAGGCTTGGGCGTATTGTTTTTCGGTATAAGCGGCTCGTGCCTGACGGATCGACTCAGGTTCTTGCGAATTCAAAAGGTAAAAAACTGTGGGTATGGAGACGCACAAAATTGCGAGCATGATCCATATAATCGCGAGGCGCTGGCGGCGACTCATTGAGGATGATCCATTCCGGAAACGGAGTTAGCAGGATTAGGTCACATCAACCTGGTTCAATGATAACCATAATAAACGAAACGACCCGCGAAATCGCGGGTCGTTTCTGAATCTCTTTTGAACCAGAAGGATCAATAAGAATCTGAGCTGAGGACTTCGCGGCCGGATCGGGTCGCCAGGGCGAACCAGGTGGCCTGATTGACGGAGTCTTTGATGAACTTGACAGAACCATCGCTCATACAAACGTTTACGCCACCTGGGTGACGTGAGCGAGCTGAGAAGAAGCCAACGCCAGTACCCACGCCGCCCCAGCCGGAGCAGTCAGGTGTCTTGGAGTTTGGTGTCAGGTTGAAGTTACCAACCGAGTTGGTATATTCACCAGCGGCCCAGTAGCGACCACCCCAGTCCCAGGTGCGGGTTGGGTTGGTTCTGGCGTAGTTGGTACAATCAGGAATGGCTGTGGTGTTGAGGAAGGCGGTATCGGCAGGATTGCTGACGATGTAGGTTGGGAAACCCCATTGTGAGCCAGGGCCACCTTCGTAAACGTCGCCAGGTGAGTAGCGGCTGTTGTCGCCGTCACCACGGTTACGCTCGAAGAAAGCGATGGTGTTCGATGTGCCGTCTTCGATGCCGGCGATGGTGCCGATCTTTTGACCACCTGGTTGAGGACGTGTCAGGGCGCCTGAACCGGCTTCACGTGACCACCAATCCCAGTTGGTACCGTTAGAAGCACGATAGCTGTTCAAGCCGGCGCTCTTGGTATCGGATGGGCAAATGAACGATGAGATGACGCGTTCCACAGCTGTGCCTTGAACGGCATCTTTGTAACCCCAAGGGCCGGCATAGGATTCAACGCCGAAACCGAAGTTGATGGCGTTGAAAATATTGTTTTGTTCCATGAATGGAAGCATCAGCGCCAGAGCGCCGAAGTTGGCCCATTCATCGCCGTTACCGGCAGGTGTATCCCAGCCCATTTTGCCATTGAAAAT
>CAMBZY010000166.1 GCA_945872325.1 Candidatus Kuenenia stuttgartensis
ATTTCCACACTGACCATTTTCGGAGCCATCACTGACTGTGGTTCCATTCCCACAGCCGCTTTCAGGATTAGCCCTGAGATTAAAAGGCTGTAAACCGAACATCGAACCCTTGGATTCATCACATTCAACATCCGGATTCCCTCTTCTTGAATCGGTCGCAGGCCGAAATGGATCAACTCATTTGTGTGGGCTTCAGAAATTGACGCAATGGTTTGGAAGGAGTGAACTTCACGCATTTTTGATAGTTGGAAATGCGTTTGAGTTCTGGTAAAGTTACGCTATTATTCATGATCCGGAACCATGAGTCAACATCGCAAACGAATTATGAGGCGTGGCGTGAACGACCCCATCCTGTTAGGATACTTCAAAGCATCGTGCGACCTCACAAACGGATGACTACAAAACCACAATGAATCCGCTTCTTGACTCACCTCTGATTTTCGACTCCATCCTCAAACAAATTCTTTGGGGCGGCAGACGATTAGGCAATTTGCTGGGAAAATCCATCGGCCCCGGCAACGATTATGCTGAAAGCTGGGAAATCGCAGACCACACTAATGGCCGATCCATCGTGTGCCAACCCGCAGAATGGGCAGGCAAGTCTATCGCAGACCTTTTGAAACAACATCCCAAAGAACTTTTAGGTACTGCACTTACAGATCGTTACACACAGTTCCCCTTGCTGATCAAGTTTCTGGATGCCCACCAGGATCTCTCCATTCAGGTACATCCAGATAACGCTCTCGCTCGCCGTCTTGTGAACGACAACGGCAAAAATGAAGCCTGGGTGGTGCTTCACTCCGAACCCGGCAGCCGGATCTATGCCGGCCTGAAGACAGGTGTCACGCGTGAAGCTCTGGATTTAGCCATGCAGCAGCAGTCGGTGTCAGAACTTGTGCATAGTTTTGAGCCATTGGCTGGTGATTGTATTATAATTCCAGCGGGGACTGTGCATGCGATCGGCGCCGGTATTGTCATCGCAGAAATCCAGCAGATGTCGGATGCCACGTTCCGGGTCGATGACTGGGGCCGTGTTGGCCCAGATGGCAATCCCCGCCAGCTTCACCTTGCGGAAGCACTTGAAGCCACAGACTTTGAGCGAGGCCCTGTCAGCCCCCTGAAGCCCGAACCTGTGCCCACGGAAAGCCCTGAAAACATTCATGAAAAACTCGCTTATTGCGATTTTTTTGGAATTGATCGGTGGAAGTTAAACGCTTCAGCCACCCTTGGGTTTGCCGATCGTTCACGGTTCACCATATTGATCATAACTAATGGTATAGCAAAGGTTTCCAGTCATCATGGCTCTGATATTGAAGCCCATTCCGGAACCACGGTATTAATACCAGCGGCCGCCGGTTCGGTTTTGGTCACACCATTCGGTAATGACACATTGCAACTTCTGGAATGCCACGTTCCTTGAGGGCTATTGGACTAGTGCAGAACCTAAATGATCCACCAATCGACCACAAAGTAAACTCCATGATATTGAAATCAGATCGAGCTACAATTGCCATGGCAATTGGTCTCACCATCGGAGCCATCAGGGCCACTTTTCTTACAAGAAGCTGGATAATTCTTGCGATCGGCCTTTTGGCAGATAAACTCGCATGTTCAACCATTGGCTTGCATCGACATGCCGTCGCTCAGCGGTGGTCGGCTGAAATCACCCGTCAAATACCTGAAAAACTCCAGGAGTTTTTTGATAAGGCATGGATTGGTCCACTTGGTCTAGCGGCCCCGTTTTTCAATCTTTCCGAGGCTACAACAGCCAATGATATCATTAAGTCCTTATTAGGAATTCTTTTCACCCTCACCATCTGGGGACTCGTAGGGTCAGCCATTTGCCGGATTGCATTAACAAGAATGGCGGACGCTCCGATCCCCGGTGTGAAATCGGCCCTGAAATATGCGATTCAACAGAGAAAAACTCTGGCCGGATCAATACTTGCACCGATTGCCCTGATCATTATATTATTCAGCTCAATCATCATTCTAGGAGTATTGACGAAACTACCGTTCGCAGGACCAGTTTTTGCATGGGTTTTTGTTCCATTGGCACTGATTCCGTCATGCATATTGGTCTTTACCCTGATTGGTTGCATTTTGGGATGGCCTCTGGCGATGGCAGCAGCCATGGCAGAAGGTGAAGATCTATTCGACGCCTTCAGCCGTTCTCAGACATACCTTTTTCAGGCACCACTCAGCTTTGCGATTACATTCAAGGTCGGATTCCTTCTGCAAGCCATCGGTTATGCAATGGTACAATTTCTGAGCTGGGGGCTGATTTTCATATTGCATTCCGGATTTGCCATAACAGGATTCGTCACCGATCCTGTAAATATCAGTTGGAGCAATAAACTTCCAGCTCCCTGGACCATGCCTGATATCTCAACCAGCGCGTTCAATTCTTGGGTCTCCCTCATCACGCATTTGGCTGCGTCGTGGCCGATTGGATTTGCATTTGCTTTTCCAGCAGCTTTGTATTTGACACTCCGCACCAAAGTGGATCATGTCCCACCCACGGAAATTGACTGGCCTGGAAAACCTGAAGGAGATTTTGCAGGCCAAACTGCACCCCATGAATCAGCCTCTGTTAGTGAATAAGAGAGGCATGGCCAGAATCCATTGGCACCGTTCCGCCGATCGGATAAGATTTCACAATCCCCACATTGGTGCTTATAGAAGGCAGCTCAAAACATGCAGCGAATCCTTTTTTCGACGATCGCAATCGGTTTGCTGTTATTTTTCCAGAGATATGCTGGATCGGCTGAAACACCCAATATCATTCTGATTTACGCCGACGATATCGGCTATGGCGATCTAAGCTGCTATGGTGCGACAGCCGTGAAAACTCCGAATCTGGATCGGCTTGCAATTGAAGGTCTGAAGCACACGGACGGCCATTCGGCATCCGCCACCTGCACTCCATCGCGATACGCCTTGCTCACTGGAGAATACGCATGGAGACGCAAAGGCACGGGTGTGGCAACAGGCGACGCTTCGATGATTATCGAGCCAGGGCGAACCACTCTGGCCTCGATCCTTAAATCGGCAGATTATCATACCGGTTATGTCGGAAAATGGCATTTGGGACTGGGTCGTCCAGCCATGAACTGGAATGGCCCGATCTCACCTGGTCCAAAGGAGTTGGGTTTTGACGAACATTTTTTAATCCCAGCTACCGGGGACCGCGTCCCTTGCGTATATATCGAGAATGGAAAAGTGAAAGGGCTTGATCCCTCTGACCCAATCACAGTCAGTTTTGGCAAGCCTATCGACGATAGCCCGACCGGGAAATTAAGGCCTGATCTACTCTTCAGAACCAGGCCAAGCCACGGCCATGACATGACAATCGTAAATGGAATCAGTCGAATCGGTTATATGACGGGCGGAAAATCAGCCCTCTGGGACGATGAAACCATGGCGGATGTGATTACTGGCAAGGCGACCGATTTTATTGACAAGAATCAGAAAAGCCCGTTTTTCCTCTACTTCTCCACACATGACATCCACGTTCCGCGTGTTCCTCACCCTCGATTTGTCGGCAAAACCCAGATGGGCCCACGTGGAGATGCAATTGTCCAGCTCGACTGGTGCGTCGGCCAGATCCTCGATAAACTCGATAAGCTCAGTATCTCAAAAAACACCATGGTCATCTTCTCAAGTGATAATGGTCCGGTGGTGGATGATGGATATCAGGAACAAGCCGTGGAAAAAATTGGCTCGCACAAACCTGCTGGACCATTTCGGGGCGGTAAATACAGCAACTTCGAAGGCGGTACGCGGGTCCCTTTGCTAGTGCGTTGGCCAGATAGAATAAAGCCTGGAACGACATCAGGGGCATTGATTTGTCAAGTGGATTTTCCGGCAACGTTTGCGAAGCTGACAGGCCAGGATTTCCCTGATCATATTGGCCCTGACAGTTTTGATATATTGGATGCGTTGATCGGAAAATCTTCCAATGGCCGCGATCATCTGGTGGAGCATTCAAGCCAGACAAATTTGCGACAAGGTCATTGGAAGTTGATTCCGGCCAATCGTGGAGCGAAATTCAACAAGGCGACCGGCACTGAACTGGGCAACGACACCACTACCCAGCTTTATGATTTGGCCGCTGACCCTGGCGAGCAGAAGGATCTCTCAAAAGAGCGACCGGAGCAAGTTTCTAACATGCAAATCAGGCTGCAAAAAATCCGAGATTCCGGTTACAGCCGCCCGGGATTCCAGCCAGAACCGCAAAAATGAGGCCCGATTCCGCGGCAAAAAAAATGAATAAAACCGACACACAACCACTCATTAGAATTTCGCCCAGGCTCCAAATCTGGGGCGACAAGAAACTCGGTCTTCTGTCGCACATTTTTTTAATGCTCCTGATTTTAATTGCACCATGCTGGCTTTTCGGCTTACATCGATTACCTGCCTGGATTCTGGGCGATTCGCCCCTGACAGTCGTTGTGCATCAAGAGTTGGATTATCGCCTGCACTCCGATGATTTTTCATACATTGGAGCATCACGCTCCTGGCCACGTATGGTGGAGAATTTACTGGTGCCGCATAATACGCACATCTGCCCTTCCTGGAGAGTGTTGACATGGGGCGTGGTAAAGGCGGCGGGCGACCTGGTGCACCTTCAGGACGTGATGAAGCCTGTCAGTTACCTTGCTTTAGCGCTTGTCATGCTTCAAGTCGGGCATTTTGTGGCTCATGAGTCTCGCAGCATGGGGCTCGGATATACCGCTTCGGTTCTGGTCGGCGTGACCTCCCTCCAACGGCTTTCTACGATTTGGTTCTCTGCCGGTCAAACGCTCTGGGCAGGTCTTTTTATCGTCACCGCCCTGATTTTGACTCAGGAATCATTAAGACGCAACTGGCGATGGCTTTGGCCGGGTGTTGTCCTCTGCTGCTGGATTGCGGGCGGCTTCTGGACGATTGGTCACGCCGCCGGCCCAACCTGCGCGATTTATATTCTGGCAGTGACCCGAGGCAAACGGAAATTTCTGGCGTTGGTTCCTCTGATGGCCACTCTTTTTGCCGTTGCCTTTTCGCTAGCATTTAGCGGAAATGCGATCGATGCGACAAATTCATTTCATGGCCGCACCACAAAAGAAGCGTTGGGACCGATCCAAGGCATATCGCACACCTGTCATTCCATTATTGAAACACTAATTTTTGGCAACTTGGGAATTGATGTCATTACAACAGATATTCAAGCAGTAGCTCTCACTCTGATTCTCGCGTTGACATGGTTTTTCTGGCATTTAAGGAGCGGGCAGCGCATCACGGCTCTGGAGTGGACCGGCGCAGCACTTTGCATTTCCGCATATTGGGTGGAGTGGTCGTTTCGCGGCTATTTTTCCTGGGTCAATCTAAAACATATTCTTTATTGGTACGACTCCATCCCGCAGATCGGCTGGGTGATGTTTCTGTGTGGCTGGGTTCAGGCGGGCCAAGGCCTTGAAACAGCTCCTTGCGACAAATCCACCATCGGCAAAATCTGTATCACTCGCAAAGCCGCAGTAGCGATAATAGCTTTGATCATCGTCATGCTCACGCTGCATCAACCGGAGGTGGACAGACAATTACTGGAAACAACACCACGGCAAGTCGCTGCTGAAATTGAATTCAACAAATTTCCGACACCTGAACTTAAACGAGTCCGTGCCAATTACATTTGGCGAGATCGCGTCAAACGTCAACTGCGTTGCCTAAAGCGTTTCCAGGAAGCCGAAAGAATTGCCCAAAGCCTGGGCTGGGGGCGGGAAGATTTATCAAACGCCTTCGGACGTCTTCGATTACCCGAAATCCCCAAGGTCTATGACGCTGTGTCCATGTTCGACCTTCCGCTCAAAGGTAGATCGCCGGCCAACCCTGAAGAAGTCAGACGGCGATTGGGAGAGTTAGTGGCGTTCGAGCCAGAAAAACTACCAGACTGGCTCGCCGGCTCGCAAATTCTCTGGCCGCCCAAAGGCGATGAAGTTGATCAATAATTTCAACTCAATCACGTCTCAAAACTGCTGAAAGTCAATCTCGACCTGGCAGCATGATTTCATTAAGCCAGATGAAAAGCCCGCAAATCACACACCCGTGATGAATATTGCCGTTGGCAATTTCCTTGATGATTTCGGACTTGGAGACCCACTCCACTTGCAGTTCTTCGGTCGGATCACCATGCGGTTCAGCCACTTTTACAGCATTCTCCAGCACAACTGTCCAGATCCGGCTCGTGCCCAGGCTTGGAAGTGACCAGAATCCGCCCAAAAGCCGGGCATTCTCCGCCTTATAGCCGGTCTCCTCAAGCAATTCGCGGTGTGCGGCTGTGATTGCATCTTCGCCTGGGTCGATCAGTCCACCTGGCGTCTCCAAACTATCCGTTCTGGATCCAACCCGAAACTGGCGGACCATCAGGACACGTCCTTCCGGGTCCGTTGCAATCACATGAACAGCGTCTGCAATTTCGGCGACAAAAAAATCATGCTCCTTTGTCGATAATTGCGATTTATATCGTTCCTTGCGGAGCTTGAAAAGCCAGGTGTCAAGCAATGGCTGATCATGCCCTGGTTCAAATACCCAGCTCGGCGAACAGCTTTCAGGCCAGGCTTCCGGCGGTTTGGCAGATCCGTTTTTCATCCGTTTTTTCTTTCCATGATGATTCGAATCACTTCCGACACGCCGTGCCCAGCATTGTCAGGCGCAATCCAGTGAGCGTTTTGTTTTACAAAATCGGCTGAATGGCCCATGGCAACCCCCCAACCAGCTTGGGCAATCATCGGGACATCGTTTGCGTCGTCGCCAACAGCACAAATCTCTGACCCTGCTATGCCCCAGCCATCAGCAATTGTCTTCAAGGCTGTCCATTTATTGGCATCGCGTCGCAAGACTTCGCACATCCAGGCCACATAATGAGGGCTTTTTTGGACAAACATCTGATACTCGCCAGGCGATTGCATTTCCAGGTCGTCGTGAATCCGCTGCATCTGCTCGCGAGTTCCAGCAGCACACAAGTGGAAATGCCCCTCCAAGAATGATTCTCGATCCCTCCAATGAGGATCAA
>CAMBZY010000167.1 GCA_945872325.1 Candidatus Kuenenia stuttgartensis
CCGGTGGTGAGAGGCCAGCGTGGCGAGCATAACGACATTCTCGAAGACATGATGCGTCAGGGGTTTGTGAAGGCCCGGGTGGATGGTCAGTTGATCAATCTGGGCGATGATCTGAACTTGGATCGCAAGCTCAAGCACGATATTGAAGTCGTGATCGACCGGTTCAGCCTATCCTCAAGCGACCGGACCCGCCTGACGGAAGCTGTCGATTCTGCGCTTAAGGTCGGCGGGGGATCGGTCGTGGTGGCCATGGAGGATGGAGTCTCGTTTGCCTTCTCCAGCAAGTATGCCTGTGGCCGCTGCGGTATCGGCTTCCCGCCGCCCGGCCCCCAGTTCTTCAGCTTCAACAGTCCTCAGGGCTGGTGTGGTACTTGTATGGGCCTTGGTACAGCCCGCCAGCTTGATTTGGATCGCTTGATTGATCCGAACAAAAGCCTTTGGGACGGTGCCATTACACCCATCGAGCCGTGGAAGAACCTGACCCGCAAGGCGATCAACGAAAGTCTTGGCCTGCTGGCCGCTCTGCTGGGCCTGGACGATGCCGCTGAGGCCAAGATTTTTGCCGAAACGCCTTGGTGCGAGCTTGATCCAAAGCTCCGTCATCAGCTTGTGGAAGGAACTGGCGACCGCTTTTTGCGGATCCCTCTGGTGGGAGCCCGCAAAGGCTCTCCGCCATCGAAGATCCAGCGTCAGTGGCAGGGGTTTCGCGATCTTCTGAGTATGGTCATTCTGGCCAAGAAATCGTTCGACGAAGATGAAGCCACGGAATCCGACAACTACATCACCGTTCCATGTCCCAAGTGCAATGGAGGTCGGCTTAACCCGCTGGCTTTGGCCACGAAAGTGGGCGGATGGGGGATCAACCGGATCGGGAATCTGCCGATTCAGGCAGCCTCGGAATTCTTCTCGACTTTTGCTGGCGATATTCCTCCAGCCGGCGATCTTGCGGACGTCCAACCGATGGATGCCCCCACGGCCCGAGTGGCCACGGAACTGGTCCGCGAAATCCGTAGCCGGATCCACTTTCTGACAGATGTTGGACTTGGATATCTGACATTTGACAGATCTGCGCCGACCCTTTCCGGTGGAGAGGCTCAGCGGATCCGGCTGGCCAGTCAGGTCGGTTCAGGGCTGGTGGGTGTGACATATATCCTGGATGAGCCATCGATTGGCCTCCACCCACGCGATAACAACCGCCTGATCCATACTTTGGTACGTCTGCGGGACGCTGGGAATACCGTGGTTGTTGTGGAGCATGATGAAGACACCATGCGCGCTGCCGACTGGATCGTTGACTTCGGCCCTGGGCCAGGTCGACTCGGCGGCGAACTGGTGGCTCAGGGCAGTATTGAAGATCTGGCCCTCCAGGAACGGAGCCTGACCGGCCAGTATCTGACCGGTACAAAGCGGATTGAAATGCCGTCTACCAGACGCAAGCCGACCTCCAAAAAGCTGAAGGTGTTTGGAGCGAACCACAATAATCTGAAGAATCTCGATGTCGAGATTCCGCTCGGCCTGCTGGTCAGCATCACAGGCGTTTCAGGTTCTGGTAAAAGCTCTCTGGTGAACGACATTCTCGCTACGGCCCTGGCACGTGAGCTCAACGGAGCATTGGCTGCGGGCGGCGATTTCAGAAAGATCGAGGGCGTGAAGCATCTCGACAAGATGATCGGAATCGATCAGTCACCGATCGGCCGGACACCGCGATCCAACCCGGGCACCTACATCAAGCTGTGGGATCAGATCAGGGCCCTTTTCAGCCAGTTGCCAGAATCGAAGGCTCGCGGATATGCCGCTGGCCGGTTCAGTTTCAACGTCCAGGGCGGCCGCTGCGAAGCATGTTCCGGCAATGGCTCGAACAAGCTCGAGATGGACTTTCTGGCAGATGTCTGGGTCAAGTGCCCTGTCTGTCTGGGCAAGCGTTTTAACAGCGAGACGCTGAAGGTTCAGTACAAGGGCCACTCGATCGCCGATGTTCTTGAGATGGAGGTCAGCAGGGCTCGCGAGTTGTTCGTGAATCATCCGAAGATTGAGGTCATGCTTGGGACACTGGAATCGGTGGGCCTGGGCTATCTCCAGATCGGCCAACCGTCGCCCACCCTCTCAGGCGGAGAAGCGCAGAGAATCAAGCTGGCCAAAGAGCTGGTCAGACGCAGCACGGGTAAAACGCTCTATATTCTCGACGAACCCACCACGGGCCTGCACTTTGCCGATGTGGACAGGCTTCTGAAAGTCCTCCACAGCTTTGCCGAGGCTGGGAACAGCGTGATCGTGATCGAGCACAATCTGGACGTCATTAAAACGTCGGACTGGATTATCGACATGGGTCCTGAAGCGGGCGATTCCGGTGGACTGATCGTCTGTCAGGGCACTCCCGAGCAAGTGGCCGAGTGCGAGGCCAGCCACACTGGACGATCGCTCAAGCCGGTTCTTGAGATTGAGCGTGAGCGCGATGAGGCGGCTTCAGGCGTAACGACAAAACCGCGACGTGGGCGCCCTGCCAAGCCGACCGATAAAAAGTCGACGGATGTGGTCCCTCTGTTTGTGACCGACGGCCCCTCAGCCGACCTGTTCGACAGCGGCCCTCTGCGGATTCGCGGGGCCACCATGAACAATCTTAAAAATGTCACCATTGACCTGCCCCGAAAGAGTTTTTCGGTCTTTTCAGGCCCTTCCGGATCAGGCAAGAGCACGCTGGCGATCGATACGCTTTATGCTGAAGGTCAAAGGCGTTATGTCGAGTGTCTTTCAAGTTACGCCCGCCAGTTTCTGACCCCTCTGCCGAAGCCCAAGGTGGATCAGATCACCGGCCTTTCGCCAGCGATTTGTATTGAGCAGAAAACGACGAGCCGAAGCCCTCGTTCCACGGTGGGCACCGTGACAGAGATCTACGACTATCTGAGGATCCTCTTCGCCCGTCTGGGCCAGCCGTATTGCCCGAAGTGCAATGAGCCGGTCGGGGTTCGTTCCGTCGATCAGATTGCAGACGCCATCATGTCCCGGCCAGCGGGCACAAAGGTCCAGCTTCTGGCTCCTGTCAGCAAGCGCGATACCGAAACCTACGCCGACCTCTGGCAAAGGCTTGCCACAGAGGGTCTGACCCGACTGCGGGTCGATGGTAAAACATTGAGACTTGACGAGCCTTGCAAGCTCACGGATCGTCGTCAATATGTGACAGAGCTGGTGATTGACCGGCTCACAATCGCTCCGGAAGTGCGTCGACGCCTGACAGATTCTGTGGAAACTGCTCTCTCCTATGGTCAGGGACGACTGGTCCTGGCGATTGTGGACGATTCCAGGCCTGAAAACTCCTGGCTCACGGAATCTTTGAGCGTGCACAGAGCCTGTCCCACATGTAATCAGGCTTTTGAAGAGCTGACGCCCCAGCATTTCTCATTCAATAGCCCCAAGGGCTGGTGCGCCACCTGTGAAGGGCTCGGCGTGAAAACCGGCGCAGATCCCGCCGTGCTTGTTCCCCGGCCTGATAAGTCGATCCACACAGGAGCCGTCGCTGGATGGCCTTCCAGCAGCAGTTCCCCCCTGTTCTGGAAAGCCTGGGACGCCAACGCCAAGATGGCCAGAATCGACAACGAATTGCCATGGCAGGAGCTCGACGCACCCGCCAAGCGATCTGTTCTGTATGGCCGCGAATCAGCTCCATCAGCCGTGGTGGAAGCCTCCGGTAATCGGCCTGCGTTCCGAGTCCGATTCAAGGGCCTTTTGCCTGCGCTTGAAGAGGCTGGTCGTGTTTCGTACAGCTTCCGTGGAGCCATTGGAGGGATGATCGGCGAGGTCGATTGCCCATCCTGCCTTGGGGCCCGCGTTCGCGAAGATGCCGGAGCCGTGCGGTTTGAAGGCTTCACGCTCGACCAGGTCTGCGGATGGCCCATCGGCCGACTCTTCAAATTCATGAGCAGCCTGAACTACACCGGCGAGAAGGCCAAAATTGCCGGAGATCTGCTGAGAGAGGCCACCGACAGGCTCAGATTCCTTGTGGAGGTCGGCCTCGAATATCTCTCCATGTCGCGACCTGCTCCAACCCTTTCGGGTGGAGAGAGTCAGCGGATCCGTCTGGCAGGCCAGATCGGGACCGGCCTTACTGGCGTTTTATACGTCTTGGATGAACCGACCATTGGTCTCCACCCACGGGACAACGGCCGCCTTCTGCGTGCTATGAAACGGCTGAGAGATCTGGGCAATACGCTTGTCGTGGTGGAACACGACCGCGAAGTGCTGGAATCCGCCGATCATCTGGTCGACTTCGGCCCTGGTGCAGGCTCCAAGGGCGGCCATGTGGTGGCTCAGGGCACTCCTTCCGAAGTGCGAGATAATAAAGATTCACTCACAGGCCGGTATCTCTCCGGCAATATGGCGATTCCTGTACCATCCAACAGGCGATCTGCCAGCGGCCACGCCCTGGTGGTGCGTAACGCCCGTCACCTGAACCTGAAGGGCATCGACGTACGGTTCCCATTGGGCACATTCACGGTGGTTACAGGCGTTTCCGGATCTGGCAAGAGCACTCTGGTGGAAGACATTCTTGGCAAGGCACTTGCCAAGCTCAAGCACTTCTCGAAAGAGTCGCCGGGCGTGCACGACAAGATTGAAGGCGTGGCGCAGATCAATAAGATCATTCGCGTGGATCAGTCTCCGATCGGGGCCACACCATCATCCACACCCGCCACTTACACCGGCATTTACGACGTTATCCGCAACTTGTTCAGCAACCTTCCGGAAGCCAAAAAACGGAGCTTCAAGCCAGGCCACTTCAGCTTCAACGTCGAGGGTGGCCGATGCTCTGTGTGCGAAGGGGCAGGGCAGAGACGCATTGAGATGCACTTCCTGCCTGATGTCTGGGTCACGTGCGAATCGTGCTCTGGCCTGCGTTTCTCAAGCGAAGTGCTTGATGTCACTTACAAGGGCAAGTCGATTGGCGATGTGTTGCAGATGAGCTGCGACGAAGCCTATGACCTGTTCGACGGGCAGACACGCATCCGCAAGATTCTTCAGCTTTTGAAGGATGTTGGACTGGGGTATCTCCCACTTGGCCAATCGGCAACCACGCTCTCAGGTGGAGAGGCTCAGCGCGTCAAGCTGGCCGCTGAACTGGCCCGGCCTGATACTGGCAGAACGCTTTATCTGCTCGATGAACCGACCACAGGCCTGCACTTTGACGATGTTCGAAAGCTTCTGGAAGTGCTCCAGCGGCTGGTTGATCTAGGCAATACGGTGCTGGTGATCGAGCACAATCTGGACATGATCAAGTCAGCCGACTGGGTGATCGACATGGGCCCTGAAGCGGGCGAGGATGGTGGTCGGATCGTGGCTGAAGGCCCTCCAGAGAAGATTGTGGCCACAGCCGAAAGCCGTACAGGCCAGTTCTTAAAGCCCGTGCTTGAGGCAGGCCCGCTGGTGCGTCGCGAAGAGAATCAGGTCCGGCCATCAAGTGCAGTCGATCTCGCAGAGCAGGATTCCGTGTTTGAGTCTGGCGCTCCATTCGGCTGGAATGAAGACGACGATGACGACGACGATCCAAATGCAATGCCTCCTGAAATGCAAGCTCTGCTAGCCAAAATGGAAGGTTTCCTGAAGACCTATAAAGATTCAAAAGAGACCAGCAAGGCTGCTCGCGATGAGGAAAAGAAAAAGAAGAAGAATCGCTGGATGGATTCAGATTTCTAAGCCTTTAGGGGCAGGCAGAAGATAATCAACCGTGGTGTATTCGTCTACCCGCCGGGCGCTAGCCCCCGGTTCGCAAAAGAGAATCAACCGGGGAGTATTCATCTAGCCCCCGGTTCGCAAAAGAGAATCACCGGGGGCTATCGCCAAGCCCGGCTAGAACAATCCAATTCCAGCCTTTTCGTTAAACCGTCCCAAAAAAACTCTTGCCGATCTGGTTCCAAGACGTTAACCTCATCTCAATATCGGGGAAGGATCGTTTCGATGACCCCTCTCCCCGATTTCACACACCATTGAATTGAATCACCTGAGGATGGATCCCATGATTAAGCAGGGTGAACCGCATTTGCGGACCGGTACGGACACCACGATTCAAGCCATAAGTCGCTTAAATTTCAGTCGTTACCAACTCAGTTGATCGGCTCGTCTCGCGTCAATCCAACGGGTCAGACAGGCCCTGACGCATCATGGAAGAATATCTGAGACCAGGCAGGACCAATCCCGGCATTTCGTAATCCAATAAACGGACAAACCGTTCTTTGCGATATTAAGCCAATTCGTCTCGCTCACTCTCGCCAGCACTTATCACAACCGAGGAGAGACACCTGTGAACGTTCGATGGAAGCCCCTTTTGATCTTGAGTGGTTTGTTTGCCTGTACGGCTCTGGCCGGTGTGGCTGTCTGGATTTTTGGATTCGGGCCCGGTTCTGGTGAAAAGCCTGAAGCGATCCTGGCACAGGCACGTATCGAGCGACAGTCAGGCCAGATGGATCGTGCACTGATCCAGTATCGCCGCGCTCTGCAAGCCTCTGGCGGAACGGATCCTGCGATCCACGAAGAAATCGCCTCCATGCACGCCGAGTCTTTGAAAACGGCCACTGCCGATCAAAAGAACGAGCTTCAGCTCAACCGCTTCAGAGCCCTTGCCGAAGCCGCCCGACTCGACCGCCGCCGTATCGAACCTCGCCGGATCCTTATGCAGGAAGCCCTGGCCGCTGGTGAAGAAGGCGATGCCCTGCGATGGGCTGAAGAACTGGTTTCACTTGATCCAAAAGACCTCGATGCCGCTTATCTGATGGCCGAGAAATTTCTCGACCGCAGCGCACAAGACCTCAACAAAGCTCGCCGCTATATCGACCAGCTTGCCACCGCTCAGCCTGAATCCTGGAGAGTGGCCCTTTTAAAGTCCGAACTGAACAGGGAATCGAACCAGGGCGACGCCAATGCGGCCACGTTCACCAAAATTCTGAACACACCGGTGGATTCTGCTGCACCACAATCCGAACAAGTTGCCTGGGCTCGCCTGCGATTGATGGTGGTGGAAGCCAAACCGGCTAAATCGGTTCAAACCGCAGA
>CAMBZY010000168.1 GCA_945872325.1 Candidatus Kuenenia stuttgartensis
GCACTTCTTCTTTCCGCTATTCGGCAAAAGTTTCTGGCCACTGATCTTCATGAAAAGCTCTCTGCACATGGTCTCGGAGCAGTACAGGAATCTCCTGTCACTCAAAGTCCTGCACCGGTCGCTACGAATCTTCCCGTCAGCCAAACCAAACCAACTTCGGATCCAGCGCCTTACACACTTTCAACAGCATCGCCCAGCCGTCAAATGTTGACGGAGTGGTTCAGTAATCCTCCATCAGGTGGCCCATCTGGACCTCGGCCAAACTTACCAGCGGCGACTTTGCCACCCTATCGCCCACCATCGACGTCTCCATACCGAAGTGGTCCGCCTGGCTCCCCTTTTGCCCCTCTAAATGCTCCAAGTTCTGGTCCACCCGCTTCATGGAGCATGTCAGGCACCAACTCCGAACCATTTCAGGCTGATCTAGAGGGCCTCAATCTCAACGAATCCGCTGATATTCAAGATGCCGATAACGCATCGTCACCGTCCGAGATTCCTGTGCCGGTACCGGTGAAGCAATTTCGTAAAGCAGTTCAGATCCACGACAGCTATCTTGTTGTGGAAACAGAAGATGGGGTCTCTCTGGTCGATCAGCACGCGCTTCATGAACGGATTCTTTATGAAGAATTGAGGGCTAAACTCAAGCAGGGAGGCGTGGAAACGCAGAGGCTGCTGATTCCGGATATGCTCGAACTCGAGCCCTCCGAACATGCGCTGGCTCTGGAACATGCGGAAACTCTGGAGAGCCTTGGACTTGAGGTTCAAGACTTCGGAGCTCCGACGTTGGCCATTTTAACGGTCCCCTTGATGGCCAAGCACTTAAAAGCCGGTGAACTGACGCGCATCCTGATCGATCGATTTCAGCACGCTCAGGCTAAGCCTGATCCCGAAGCGTTTCTGAATCTAACTCTGGCAACAATTGCATGCAAAGCCGCTGTAAAAGCGGGCGACAAACTGCAGCCTGAAGAGATTGAAGCTCTTCTTGCGAAGGGAACCGAGTTCGCACATTCGCACCATTGCCCACACGGCCGCCCATCGGCTCTGGTCTTCACAAAAACTGAGCTCGAAAAGCAGTTTGGTCGTATCTGACAAAAACATTCAAAATCTAAGTTGATGAAATGGCCCTTCCATGATCTGTGTCACGATTGCCCGTGAAACCAATAACGAGTTGAGACGATCGTGGGAAAGTGCCGCTGAAGCGGGTGCCAAGCTTGTCGAAATCAGGCTTGATTATTTAGCAGAACCCGTGGACTGGACGTTACTTCTGAGGGATAAACCAACTCCGGTACTTGTTACAGTTCGTCGAACAATCGACGGCGGACGCTGGTCGGGTCGCGAGCAGGAGCGAAGGTCCCTGATCGTTGAGGCTTGCCGTAACGGAGCGGACTGGATCGATATTGAAATGGACATTGCCCAGGAGTTGCCCAGAACGGGCATCAGCAGGCGAGTGATTAGTTTTCACGACATGCTGTCCACCCCTGCTGATCTGGATGCAATCACTGACGCTTGTAGGGCTGGCGATGCGGATTTGATCAAAATGGCCGTTATGTCACACTCTTTAAACGATGCTTTGAGCCTGCTTGACGCCGTGGCCAGATCGCATTCCATTTCGCCCACCATGGGCCTATCCATGGGCGACTGGGGCCAGTTCACCCGTGTGGCCAACGCCCGATTTGGCCAGAGTTGGACTTATGCGTCCTTCGATGCCTCGGCCTCTCCTGCTCCTGGAATGATCACATTTGCTGACCTGAAAACGATTTACGGATACGACCGAATTTCAGGCACCACAAAGTTATTTGCCGTTATCGGCGACCCAGTCAGCCACAGTAAAAGCCCCCTGATTCACAATCTGGCGTTTCAGCACCATCAACTGGACATGGTTTACGTCCCCTTAAGAATTTCCCCGGCGGATCTGGACGGATTCATTCGGCGCATGACTGACTGGGGGTTTGCAGGCCTGAGTGTGACCATTCCGCATAAAGAAGCGGTCATTCCTCTGCTCGATCAAGTGGATGCACTTGTAAGCCTGACCGGAAGTTGCAACACCGTAATCGCCAGGCCGAATGGGGAACTTAGGGGGTATAACACGGATCTAGGGGCGGCCCTTGATTCCCTTTCCGAAGCGGTCGGTGGTGATGGTACTCAAACCCTTACAGGAAAACAGGTTCTGTTGATAGGCGCTGGTGGTGTGGCTCGATCTTTGGCATTTGGTCTGAATCAGGCTGGAGCCAAGGTTGTGATCACAAACCGAACCCACCAAAGAGCTTTGGAACTAGCAACCGAAGTGGGAGCGGAAGTGGCCGATTGGGCGGACCGGAATCGGGTGGCTGGCGAATCTGCGATCATCGTGAACGCGACATCGGTGGGAATGGTTCCAAAGATTGACGATTCGCCATTGGATTCTTCATCAATCCATGCAAATCAAGTGGTTTTTGATACGATTTATACTCCGGAATGGACTAGACTGTTACTTGACGCAAGATTGGCAGGTGCCGTGACATTGTCAGGAATCGACATGTTTATTCGTCAGGCTTGCGCTCAATCGCAGATGTTCACAGATGGCTTGGAACCACCTTTGGAGTCCATGGCGAAGGCTTTGAGGCTGACACTGAAACCGGCCTGAATCGTTTCCCGGAATCGCAAAATTCAAAAAAGAGTTGTGGGGGTGGAGCGATGGCAGCGAATCAAATGTCGAAAATCGAACATCGGCACCTTGTACTGGTTGGTTATCGGGGGTCGGGTAAAACGTCTGTTGGCAAGAACCTGGCAAAGATTCTTGGCCTGGATTATCTGGATACGGATATCGCGATCCAGGAAAAGGCTGAAAAGTCCGTGAAAGAGATTTTTGCGGACCACGGCGAATCCGTTTTCCGTGACATGGAAACTCAAATCCTTAAAGAACTTGTAGCACATCGAGGAACGGCTCAGCCCACCGTGATCGCAACTGGCGGTGGCATGGTGATGCGTGAACATAATCGCAAGTATATAAAGCAGTTAGGCCCTGTGATCTGGCTTGAAGTCTCTGCCAAAACGGCTTTGGATCGGATCCTGGCAGACAGTTTTACAGGCGAGCAGAGACCTGCCCTGACCGATCAGAATCTGGCTGACGAAGTCCGGGTCATGGTGAGCGACCGGTTACCCTATTATTCTGCCTGTGCTGACCTTACGGTGAAAAACGACAGCGACAGCCACTCGACTGACGAGGTTGCGGGAGAGATTGTCAATCTGCTTCGTCAAACCGTATGGTACGCTCATTTAATGACCCATCTGGACTCCTGAATCGACATCTTTTCCGTAGATCGCAGCAGCATGACACCGAATTTCACAACTGCAACCCACGTTCTGATTGGCCTCGGCCTGTTCTGGCTTGGAGCGGTGGTGGGGAGTTTTGCGAACGTCTGCGTCTATCGTCTCCCATGGGGCAAAAGTGTGATCTGGCCTGCCTCACACTGCCCAAAATGCCTGACCGCCCTAAAAGGCCGCGATAATCTGCCGATTTTCGGTTGGCTTCTGCTCAGGGCCGAGTGCCGCAATTGCGGGCTTCACATCGCAGCCCGATATGTGCTGATGGAAGTCGTTATGGGACTTCTGTTTGTAGGAGTTCACCTGGCGATCTCTGCAGACCTCGGCTGGTATTTTCCCTTGGATAGGATCTACGGCGGACGGCTTTTGATGGGTACCATGCTGGTCTCATTTCTGGTGGTGGCCACCATGATGGACTACGACTGGATGATCATCACGGACAGCGTAACCGTTCCAGGCATGTTAATGGGGTTAACTCTTGGCACAATCATGCCTTATGCACGATCAGTCCCAATGAGATCCACATCTCACATGACGGGATTATGGGTTGGGCTGGCAGGAATTCTGGCCGGTTTCGGGCTGATCCTTTTTTTCAGGGTCATAGGACGTATCTTGTTCCGGCGTGAGGCGATGGGGCTTGGAGATGCGACCCTGATGGGTGTGATTGGAGCATTTCTGGGCTGGAAGGCGGCAATACTGACGTTTTTTATCGCCCCGTTTTTTGGTCTGGCTCATGCTTTGTGGAAGTTGGGCCAGATGATCGTGAGACGATTGACGGGTGGGCGAAATAGGCAAGCAGATCATGAAATGCCGTTTGGGCCCTATTTAAGCATGGCGGCGATTTTTTGTCTTTTAGGGTGGCCATGGATATGGAAAAACTGGGCAATTGATCTCTTCGACTCGATTTCCATGATATTTAAAGAGATGACGTGATGAGCGATTCACAAAAATCGCAGCGTTGGGTTGATTAAGGAAGCCGCGGAAGGAGCCGTGATGCGCGATTTTCGTCGGTCACTGAATTTCTCAAGAACCCGATCCAGGCTTGCCTCATGGCTCATATTTGGAGCCGGAGGTTTGGGCGTTCTTATCTGGTTCCTCATCGCCAATCGATCGAAAGTCACGGTCCAACTACCGTTCGGAATGGGAGCGTGGAACGGCCCTCTTTCGATTGTGATTTTAGCAAGCATGGCGGTTGGATCCGGCTGGACGATTCTGATTCAAACCGCTCTGGCTGCACGCCGTCGCATGCGTCTGATTTACAATCGGTGGAAACAGGCACCAGCCGAACCTGCATACAAGTGCAACACACCTCATATCGTGAACCGGCGCGAGCCTTCGATTGTGGCTCGTCGAGAAAAAATCGAATATACCGGAAATTCTGATTAAAGCGACTGGCGCGATTATTCCGATAGCTTTCGATGCGGGCCAATCCTTCACGTGCATTTTGAAAATCAGGGAATGATGACCTTTCGACCGACCTTCACAACACCGAGCAGATACCGCTATCTGGTTGCCGTTTTGGCGACCTGGCTAGCCGCTCTATCATCGGGTTGTCAGGGATATCGACCGAATCTCACTCAAAATGGCTCCCTCAAGGCCGGTTATAGTCAGGTTCAGTTTGAGAATGAGACCCTGAAGGCGAAACTGGCGAAGCTGGAGAAGCAAAACAGGATGCTGGTGGCCGACCTGCAACGCGAAGAGTCGCACAGCGGTACCCTGGCTGCGAGGCTTGACGAATCACGCAATTTATTAAAGAGCAACGGTTTAAATCTTCCGCTTGATGAAGAAAATCCGCGGATGGTGGCCCGTGCCGATCAAGGCCGGTCAAACCGGACGACTTTTGGACAAGTTCAGCCCAACAAGGGTCAGAGGCGTTCGAAATACGCTGATCAGGAAGAGCCTGCAGAGAGCGAGACTGCGGAACCAGATTTTCCGGCCAATGAGAGTGGTGGGGCAAAGACCAAGCGTAAAGCATTGCAGCCACCAAGTTTTCCGGATGATCCGCCTACCTCGGGTGAAGAAGTTCCGGAAGTGAGCATGAACGATGTCTCGACAGGCTGGAGACGTTTGGGGTACCGTGATTACAGAGAGATGACTCCAGAACCTGCTGGTGATTTCAAAACACCGTGATTCTGGTCGCCAAACGATCCAGATCAAAAAATCAACAAACACCGCTGCTAATCTGACATGACCAATCGAGCCGGCATCATCGACTATACAATGGGCAATCTACGGAGCGTCCAAAAGGCTATCGAATCCGTTGGAGCTGAGGCAGATATTGTTTCGGATCCTGAGGATCTGAAAAATTACAGCCACGTGATCCTCCCAGGCGTAGGTGCGTTTCGTGATGCCATTGCCGAGCTTAGAAAATCGGGGATGGCCGAGGCGTTCATCGACATGGTCAAATCCGGGCGGCCTTGCCTAGGTGTCTGCCTGGGGCTTCAACTACTCTTCGAAAAGAGCTTCGAAGAGGGCGAACACACGGGCCTTGGGCTTCTAAAAGGTGATGTGGTTCGGTTTGAGCCTCAGGAGGGCCTGAAGATCCCTCATATGGGCTGGAACCATCTCACAATTCAACGCCCTGATCCTCTGCTTGAGGGGATAGGCGAATCGCCATGCGTTTATTTCGTTCACAGCTATCACGCACAGGCTGCAGATCCGCACGATGTTCTGGCCACCAGCGATCATGGACGCCCTTTTGTGGCTGCCGTTGGTCGGGAAAACTTGCGGGCCTGTCAGTTTCACCCGGAAAAGAGTCAGGCTGTTGGCCTGAAAATCTACGCCAATTTTATGCGACTGTCATAAACCGTAATCTGCATGATATGAAGCCTGATCAGGCTTGACTATGAACAGTTTTTCCCAGTGGATAAGTTGTTCATAGTCTGCTATAAAACTCTGGAGAATCGAGAAAAGAAAATGATCCTTCTACCTGCCATCGACATGAAAGATGGACAATGTGTTCGGCTTGAACAAGGCGACTTCGGCCG
This sequence comes from Candidatus Kuenenia stuttgartensis, assembly GCA_945872325.1. Taxonomy (GTDB): domain Bacteria; phylum Planctomycetota; class Planctomycetia; order Isosphaerales; family Isosphaeraceae; genus QWQI01. Next base: position 6,291 of record CAMBZY010000168.1, read on the forward strand.
CCAGAAGACTTATGCAGCGGACCCAACCGTGATGGCTCAGAGGTGGGCCGACGATGGAGCTGAGTGGCTGCACCTGGTGGATCTGGATGGTGCCAAAGATGGTGGGCGATCAGTAAACTCGCCGATTGTCGAACGAATCCTAAGCCAGATTGGCTTACCCGTGCAGCTTGGTGGAGGGGTACGGGACGAGCCTACGATTAAGCACTGGACGGATCTGGGTGTCCAAAGGCTCGTTGTGGGTACCAAAGCGGTGCGTGAGCCGGAGTGGTTTGCTGAGATGGCTCATGCGTTCCCCGGTAAACTGGTACTTGGCCTTGATGCCAAAGATGGCTGGGTGGCGACGGACGGATGGCTTGAAGTCAGCTCTGTGGATGCCGTGGAACTGGCGAAAAATTACGAGAATCTGCCACTGGCAGGGATTGTTTACACGGACATTGCGAGGGACGGGATGCTGATTGGCCCTAACTTCCACATGACAGAGCGATTGGCTCGTGAAGTGAAGCTACCCGTGGTGGCATCAGGCGGAGTCTCATGCCTGGACGACCTCATCAGGCTCAAGACCATGCCCGTTTGGGGCACGATCATTGGCAAAGCGTTATATGAAGATCGATTCACGCTGAAACAGGCCTTGGCGATCTAATTAAATAAAAAAAAACGGGGCGAGAATCGTCGCCCCGGTTTCTATTATC
>CAMBZY010000169.1 GCA_945872325.1 Candidatus Kuenenia stuttgartensis
GCGGCGAACTGGCTGACCATCGCACGTCTTTCCGGACTCACCGTGTCGAGCTTGACAGGCGAACCGCCCTTGAGTTGACTTGATCGTGGAATCCTTGTCGGATCCACTCCGTCCGCAACGGTCGGAGATGACAAGGCGAGAGACGAACCCACATCCGGGTTAGTGGCCTTGGGCACTCGTTGACCGGATTGAGTGACCAGAGCCGGACTATGTCCCGGATGAAGGTTCACTTCTATAGGCGACACTGGCCCGGAATTTGGCCCGGAATTTCTCGCAGAATTTCCACCAGGGGCTGGCTGAAGCCTCGGCATCGGGATCTTTGGCGTGTTACTGCCCGGAAAATCCTTGGTGCTGTTCGGGTCAGCAGGTACCGATGGATTCGGGCCGATCTCGTTCGGTGTATTTGTGTTACGAGGATTTATACCTCGGTAAGCACGAATCTCATCGCGAGTTTGGCTTTCCGTCTGGGGATCGTTCGGAACGCGTGGCTCTGGACGGGTATCCGGCACCCGTGGCGATTGCATGATCATCTCACCGGAATCAGGGGCATTCGGCGACGCCTTATCCATGGTCCAGCGATCAAGCATCTCCAGGTAGCCCGTGCCTTCGATGGGTGAAAGCAACCGGGTTCGAGGTGCCTGGGGGACCGGTGAGAGAGCCTCGGCGGCCACATCATCAGGCGGTGCGGCTGGATGGTCCGGGTCGAATGGATCTGCAAACCGTGACATGGCCGGCGGTTCGATCGAGAACATATCGATCCGGTAACGCGGGTCACGGCTTTTTTCAAAGACAGCCTCGGTGGCGTCCTGATTGGCCCATTGACGGAAGAATTCGCGAGTACAGCCCGACGACCCTATCGACGCGATCGAAAACGCGGCAAGTGGTACAGCACGGGCGATTCGTCGCCTTAACGAACGTTTGATCATGACCCTGAACCTCGATCCGCACCCGAGCCGGTTACTGGGGGGCGGTATGGCTGAGGAGAGTATTCGGAAAAACACCTGGACGTCGTAGAACGAATCGCAACCCGATGACGACCAACCTGCCTTGAATGCTATGCACACTCAAAACGCACCGTCATTGCGACACGCTCTGTAACGCGATTGATGGTTGTATCGGTTAGTCGGGTCGATCCGGTTGAATGATTTCTTCAGCGATCTTATTCACCCCAGATTTCCAAAAGCTCTACAGTTCGATTCGAGGCCGTGTCGATTGAGAGATTAAATCGTTATTGGCAAGACGTAACGATTCAGTGCGCTTTCGATAAAGCAAGCAGAATCAGGAAGTCGTGCCGATCATCAAAGTAGGATCTACCAGTGCGGTATTCCTGCCGCTGGGGAAAAATGACCAAATTCTGGTGATTACCCCATGGCACAGGAGAATGGAGTCTCCCGATGCGTAAGAATCAAGTTTCCGAGCAAATTCGTTCCACCAATCGCCGTAACATTCGTCCCATGGCCGAGGCTATGGAAAGACGCGAGTTGATGGCCATCGACTTGTTTTATTCAAGCACAGCCACAACGAATTACCCGGGCGTTCAAGTCTCGGAAACCGTCGGTGTAAACTCCAGCCTCGCAGAGAGCGTGGCCCTGGTCGGCGATGTCAATGGCGACGGTTACCAGGACTTCCTGTTTGGCAACCCTGTCTCAAATTACGCCACATTAATTTTCGGTTCGAATCCAACGGACTATCTAAGCCTCTCCAACGCGGATCGCGCCACCACTGTTCAGCAACTCAGCTCCACATCGGGCACAGTTAGGGGCATCAAATTCACTGCCCAGAACCAAGGCACTTCTGCCTTCGGTAGTGCTGTCGCAGCTGCTGGAGATGTGAATGGAGACGGTCTGGCCGACTTCCTGATCGGTGCCCCAAATGCTCTCGACAGCAGCAACACGGCCGGTACAAATGGGACAGGCAAAGCCTATCTCATTTTCGGGTCCTCGACGATGACTACGGCACCTTCCACAGTGGATATGTCGCTGGCTTCCGTGAATAACATTAAAGTTGTGACCCTCCAGAACTCTCTGCAGAGCAGCAAAACTGGCTCGTCAGTGGCTTCCGCTGGGAATGTATTTCAAGAAACCAGGCCAGCCGTTTCCATCGGTGCCAGAACAGCCACGCTTGGTAGCTTTGCTGCTAACGGTGCAGTTTATGTCGTTCCTAACTCGGTGCTGAACAGCGGTGCAACGACGATTGACCTTGCCACAATTGGCCAAACCAACGGCCTTTCGGGAGTCGTTCTGGTTGGAACCAATTCCAATGGTCAGACCGGCGGGAGCGTGGGTGTCACAGACTTTGATAACGACGGCATCAGCGATGTCATTGTCGGGTCCTATGGCTCATCCACCGCTACTTTAGTCTATGGCTCATCAAGCCTTCTGACGAAAAATCTGGCCTTGAACACGACATCCACCACCAAGGGGATTCTGCTCAATCGGGTCGCAAACGCCAACACCAGCACAACCATCCCCGGGATCAACTTCACTGGCAATCTGGATGAAACCGGGTACTCCGTCAGCTTCGGTGGTGATTTCAACGGTGACACTTACTACGACCTTCTGATCGGTTCGCCCACTTACGGCGGATCGAACGGGATTCCCGTAAATTCTGGCCGGGCAACCATATTCTATGGTACCAAGGGAGCCAGCAACCGGTATGTTGGAAGCGTTTCGCTCGACAACATTCCAACCAAGATCGGGGCCGCCCAATTTATCGGTGAAGCCGCAAACTCTTACACCGGCAACTCAGTCTCAGCAACAGGTTATGTCAACACAGACAAATACTCTGAGATTTTGATCGGTGCGCCTGGCTATGGCAGCGATGTTGGCAGAGCTTACCTGATCCCTGGTAATCCAGGACTTTACGGTAGCCTTAATCTTCTCAATTCGGAAACCAATCCGTACATCGAAGCCGAAATCCTGACCACCACAGGCTCCAACGGCCGTAAGGTTGGAAACGGAGTCAGTGGCCTTTACAAAGCCCAAACCGCTGGTTCAAAAACGGTCGACTCTGACAATCTTGCCGATATCGTGATCGGTGGACCCGGCGGTAATCTTGGTGGAATAGGTTACCTTGTCGAAGGTGCCAGCATTCCATTGGTAACGCCGATCAGCAACGTGATTATCACCAGCATCGGTGTGGATGCCCTACCAAGCACGCCTCAACCGTTTCGGGTCAGTGCCACCACACCGGCCACCATGTCGATTTATGTGCTATCCGTGGCTAACTCACCCGCCGGGGGATCGTTTGCTCCTCTGACCGACATTGTTGCCAGTTCCATTGTGGTCAACGGTGTCGCTTATAGCGGAGCAAGCGTGATTGCAACCTCCCCAGCCGACCTCAACGGCGACGGAATCCCTGATGCAATCGTTCAGATCACGCCTCGTTCCAACCTCAAACTTTCAAACGGATCAGGCACTCTGACCATCAGCGGCCTGACAACCAATAACAGTCGCTGGCAGGGTTCAGCTTCAATCTTTGTGGTCGGTGGAACCAACCCGACACCTGGACCAAATCCAGTTGCTGGTGGAGTGGCTTACGCTCAGGACTACAACCAGAAGTACAACCCACCGGTCAACGGCGAAGCCTCTGTGCCTAAAGCCCGAGCCCTTTCCAAACTCTTCTGGAAACCACTTTCCTACAACGCCGCTTATGGCCAGTACCTGCCTAACAAGTACTTCCAAATGCGTCAGGGAATCGCCTTCGGCACCGCCAACCCAGCCAACGTTCAAGCGGTGATCAACCAGCGCCGAAACCTGAACAACCGCGTGAATCCGATCAACGGACACAAATCCGTGTTCATGCGAGGCCGGACATACGCAGGCATGAAGCTGAAGTCAACCTCACCAACCATCCCACCACTGGGCTGATCCTGAGGCTGAATAAAGGTTGAATTTCAACAACAGCGTGGTCTTCTCAATCAGGGAAGATCACGCTGTTTTTGTTGATTAAGGAGCTGGCTCGTAGCATCCTTCGTCTATCTAGCCGGTCTTGCGCTAGCCCCGGTTCGATTCCATTGGGTTCGATTGGTTGGATTTATCGAGCCGGTCTTGGCGCTAGCCCCGGTTCGATTGAGTTGGATTGGGTTCGATTCGATTGGATTTATCTAGCCGGTCTTGGCGCTAGCCCCGGTTCGATTCGATTGGATTTATCTAGCCGGTCTTGCCCTCAACGTCACGCCAAATAAAAACCGTCTACTAACAGACCAGAAAATGTCGGCTGGTCATCAAAATTTCCTTCCCAGGCCCTTAAACGTCTCCTGATATCTTCAGAAATCCTCTTCAAAACGCCCGGCTGATCCAGCTCCGCCGGCTCGATCATCAAAATTCGCCCTGATGGCTCGATCAAAACGTGCCGCACCCGCGATGCTGACCCCCACGTGGCCCAGGTCCGTTTCGTCGCCAGCCCCACCTCGTATGGGATCAATGCCGGCGCGGGAACCTCCGCTTTCCAATCCTCAGCCTGCAATTTATCCGAAACAATCAAAACCCTCCTCCAACGATCCAGATCCGCCATGCCGGCCCAGACCTTCTCCACCCGCTCCATCTCCTGTTCAAGCCTCTGTTTTTCGGCAAGATCGGCAGGAGCAATCACCATCCACACAAACCAGCCCCGAGGCGTCATCCCCATCAATGGCTCGCCCGTCTCTGCATCCACACACCAGAGGCCCGGCGAGGGCTGACCCACCTCCACGATTTTCTCGTCCTTGTGGTCAGCCGTTTTCTCAGGCCAAAAACTCCAAATCGAAATGATCACAGCCAGCCCAAGCATCACAATCGACGGCCAATCCCAAGTCATTCCGTGGAGGGTCAGTTCCGCCCCTTCCTCCACTTCAGCCAGATCTAGCCCCTGATTTGTTTTGCTCATCTTCGTTATGATAACCAAAATCCAGAACCGGCGCGACGCTCCTTCCCCCCAATCTTCTGAAATTCAGGTCATCACTCCAAAAAAAGAGAGAACGAATCGCCATGACACCAGCCAATCGCCGCAACTTCCTCTCATCCTGCCTGGCACCAGCCCTGGCCCCCCTGGGTTTTGCATACGCTCAGGAGCCATCCACAAAGCCCCTGCCCATCGACCAACTCAAAAAACTTGCTGATTCTCATAAAGGCAAAGTCGCCATCAGCCTGAAGCACCTGACCACCGGTGAAAACTGGTCCCTGAACGCCGACGCGCCAATGCCCACCGCCAGCCTGATCAAGTTCCCGGTCATGATCGAGGCTTATCGTCAGGCAAACGAGAAAAAAGTTTCGCTGGATCAGATGATCACCCTCAAAAAAGAAGACAAAGTCCCAGGCGCTGGAATTCTGACTTACGACTTCACTCCAGGCTCCACACTCGCCCTTCGTGACGCCATTCGGCTGATGATCAAATTCTCTGACAACACCGCTACAAATCTTGTCGTGGACGTGATTGGCCTCGACTCGACCGCCAAAACCATGATCGCCATGGGATACCCAAACACCCAGCTCCATTCCAAGGTTTATAAGCGCGAAACCTCGATCGCCCTGGAACGGTCCAAGCAATTTGGACTTGGTTCCACCACTGCCAATGAAATGATCCGTCTACTTGAGGCTTTAAAAGCCGGCAAGTTGGTCAGCCCTGAAGCATCCAAAGAAATGATTGCACATATGCTGACCTGCGACGACAACGAGAAATTCCCCAAGTTCCTGCCCTATGGAACGAAAATCGCATTTAAAACCGGCAGTGTCGATGCCTCACGTACCGCCGCCGGAGTTATTGAAACCGCTTCAGGGCCAGTCGCTCTGTGTGTTCTGACCACCGACAACGAAGATAAAAGCTGGATCCCTGATAATGCAGGCAATCTGGTGTGCGCCCACGCCGCCAAAATTGTATTTGATCACTACAACGTCAAACCCAAAAAGTCATGAATTCCAAATGGGCCCCATCAAGCCAGAATTAGCGTTGCCTGCATTTCAGGAACTCTCTCACATGGGAGTTCCTGCATGGGCCACGGCCATCAAAACGTGTCTCGATAAAACCGCTGCCGATCCTGCCAGCCGATATGCCCAACTGGCGACTGTGGATACGCTTGGGAAACCACACCTGCGGAATCTTGTCATTCGAGGCTGCCTCGGAGAGCTGACAATCGCCTCCACCAGCCCAAATGCAATCGACTTCTGGATGGTCACCGATCAACGAAGCTCAAAATTCCACGAATTGATTTCTCAGCCTGAAGTGGAAGTATGCTGGTATTTTGCAGAGCCTCGCGAACAGTTCCGTCTGACCGGTATGGTCACCATGGACATGGTCAGTGATAGCCCGACACGACTCAAAGCCTGGCAATCGATTTCAACTCAGGCCAAAGTCGGTTTCTACTGGCCAAAACCGCTTGAAAAACGCGACCCTTTCAACGAAAAATCATTTCAGGTCGGTCAGGATGAAATGGAATCGGCCAACCCACCGGAATCCTTTGTCGTTCTGACACTTCATGTGACCAAAGTGGATCACCTGATTCTCAGAGGCGAACCCCAGAACCGCTACATCCACAGTTTCCATCCTGTTCATGGTTGGAATCAAATGGAAGTCAATCCGTGATAAAAAAAAAACAAGATGACAACGAACGCCCATCACTTCGGCTTGGCGGGTGGGGTTGACAGAATGGTCAGCCAGAAATGATCGAGCCCCATTTTTGTGCCTTTGATTCCGTTGAATCGCACTGGGATCGACTTCCCATCCGATCCTGTGGCCACGATTTGAACTGGCCCTGACCATTCACCAATCACTTTGATCTGATCGGCTGTCAGTGTCATTGGAACTGTGATCGTGTTCTGTCCGGCGGCAGGATTACCGCGCCGGCGCCGCCCTCCACCTTTTTTAGCGGCCTCCGGAGGTGCGGCAGCAGTCGGCTCGGTCGGCTTCACTTCCGGAAAACCCTTCGGAAGTCCTTTGACCTGAATTTTAACAGGCGATTCCAAATTAGCTCTTTTATCATAATTCACAGCAATCTC
>CAMBZY010000170.1 GCA_945872325.1 Candidatus Kuenenia stuttgartensis
GGTGAAGCCATCCTTCAAGTGCGGGCCGCCTGGCAGAGCGAGGATGACAGTCTGAGCAATTATCTACAAAACCGCCCAGGACATGCATACTCAAGACCACCAAAACCGAAATCGCTCGCGGCTTGAATCGCAACAGCGTTCCTACACCCGCTATCGCCCTGCGTCTAGCCGGTCTTTGCGCTAGCCCCGGTTAATTATCTTCCGAGAACCGGCGGCTAGATTGATACGCCCCGGTTATTTACCTTCTGCGAACCGGGGGCTAGCGCCCGGCGGCTAGGTTCAAACCAAGAAACTGATGGCTAACGCCTTTTATCTAGCCGGTCTTGGCGCTAGCCCCGGTTAATTGGTTTGAAAACGCGAAGTTATTTTCGGCCTGATCCTTAGAGAGGCTCATGCCGGATTCCGGGGTGGTCCATAAAAATCTGCTCACCTGTTTATAAGCATTTTTGTAATGATCCAGATGAACTCTTGAACCATCCAGGGTTTCTTTTCAAAACCGTTTTCTCTTGAATTTCCGCCTGATCAGGTGTTCAATACACCGACGTTCACCATTTCTCAGATTCAGAAAATAACGCAAGAGAGTTCGCACGACGCATGTCATCTCCCGAAACAAAACTGCGGTGGGCTATTCTGGGCTGTGCCCGGATCAGTCGTCGAGGCCTGATTCCTGGTATCCAGCAAAGCCATTCCGGCTCGCTTGACTTGCTTGCAAGTCGTCGTCTGGAAGCCGCCAACGAGTGGGCAGCAGAGTTCAGTATCCCTCGCACCGTGGGAAGCTACGAAGCTGCAATTGCTGACCCTGCCATTGATTGCGTTTATATCCCATTGGCAAATGAAGAGCATGCTCCTTATGTCAAGATGGCTGCAGACGCTGGTAAGCATATCCTCTGCGAGAAGCCGCTTGCCCTCAACGCGGATGAAGCTCGCGAGATGGTGGATTATTGCCGCAACAAGGGGGTGATCCTCATGGAAGCCTTCATGTGGAGACACCAGCCACGCACTTTGGCCGTGCTTGAGGCTGTCAGGTCAGGCAGAATCGGCGACCTGAAACTGGTTCGCTCCAGCTTCTCTTTCTCCATAGACATGACCGACTGGCGGCTTGACCCAGCCAGAGGCGGTGGTGCCCTTTGGGATGTCGGCTGTTATGGAGTCTCCACCCTGCGACTTTTTGCAGGCGAGGAACCGAATGATATTCTTGCCAGGGCAAGGTTTAGCGACAGAGGTGTCGATCTCTCCGTGACCGCTTCCATGAAATTCCCGAACGGAGTTCTTGGAGCAATCGACTGTAGCTTCGAGCAACCGTTCCGATGCGTTTATGAAATCGTCGGAAGTTCAGGCAGCATCGTGGTTCCAAACGCTTACCTTCCACCGGAAACTCCGATCGCGCAGTTTTATGATACGGAAGGTAACCTTGTCGAAGAAGTCACTTATAGTGGCCGAAACCAATATGCCTGCATGGTCGATGCGTTTGCCGAATCCGTATATGCCGGAAAGCTGGTCGCACCAGCCGAAGATGGCCTGGGGCAGATGATCGCTCTCGACCGCGTTCTGACCTCTTGTAAAGTCTGATCAAACAGTTACTTATCGCGGCTGATCGCCTGCCTTCAAATCGCGGGCGATCGCCGGTTGATTTATGTCGTTCGCGTTCGGGATCGAATCGCCGCCTGAGTTTTTCGGTGCAAGTGCTTGTCGCAAGGGCGTTTCGAGGAGTTCCGCCACAAGTTTATGGCCTTCGTCGTTCCAATGCCAGAGGTCGCGGGTTCGGTAATAAAATAGGCCGAGACGACCTTCTTCTTCGACCATTTTCTGGCCAATCGAGGAAATCAGTGGGATTTTGGCCATCTCACAGGCTTGCTTCAGAGCCATGGTGAGAGGCGGAACGTCTTCATCGTAAAACGCGATGACCTGCGTTTTCGGGCCTGCAACCTGCTTCATGCCTTGTAGGATCGAGGCCGTTTTCATGGCCGATTTCGTAAGCAGTTCGTTCATGTTGTCAGGCTTGCGATGTTCCCCATAATTTCGGGGTTGGCCTGGAAGCCAATTTTCGGATTGATAGACCAGGTTTTCAAACCGGTCTGAGAGGCTGGCGTATGCATAAGATAACTTTCTCAGGCCACGATTTCTTGTGGCGAAATGGTTCGTCACAGATCCATCGTCCATCAGATATGGTCGTGGCCCCGGGGTCGATAAAAACGGCATCGCATCTTCAAGCTCCATCAGATTATTGATCAAATCGTTGCTTGAAAGCTGGATCAGGAGCACGTCGGGACGAATTTCGGGAGCGTATTTTTCAAGAATCATCGACTGCTGAAATGTCCCATAGCCTGAGCAGCCAAAGGCCCAGAATTCCGCATCGGGGAGACGATCCGCAAGCAAGGCGTAGTAGGTCTTGGAGTCATCGATGTCATCTGCCTGGGTGTAACTGTCGCCGATCACAAAAACTCGAGGCTTTTGGGTCGAGAGATCGCCCCATCGCCTGAATCCATGAGAATCCTGAGTCATCCGAAAATGGCTGGTCTGGTTCATGGCGTCCAAACTGTCGCCCTCCCGGACCAGTCCCGGACGAGGCAACCAGCCCAGTTTCTGATCAAGTATGCGTCGAGATTCCGAACTGATCGCATTCGACTGCTTCAGCCTCAGGCTGATCTCAAAGCCCATGACCATCAGGCTGAGCGGAATCGCGGATGCGACCAGTGTAAACGCAATTCGTTTTCGTCGAGTGATCATCCGTGATCTCTTTTCCCAAAGTCTTGAATCCACAATCTATCTGTATGTCTAGTTAAGCAAGAATTCATAATTGGGCAAGGTCAATTTCATTCAAACAGATCAATCGATCCGTGGGGACATGCCTTTAAGGATCAAATCATGAAATGCACGTGCGACCCGCAAGAGTCTTGCTCGATCGCACATGTCATTTCGTGTGATTGACTGTGAACTACAGCAAAGAGTGATTCCAGAGCCATTTCCTCTGGATTCAAACTTATTTCAAAGGCGAAAGAGTGACGTTCCGGTAAAAGACTTCCGCACCTTCACTTTGGAGCAGAATCCGGCCTTTGGTCAGCGGCGTTTTACCTTCCTTATCAGCACTCAGTCCAGAGGCTTCAGCCACTAGAACTCCGTTCACGATGTGCTTGACCGTGTCTCCCTTACAGATCACCTCAACCGTGTTCCACTCGCCGTTCGGCTTTTCGGTGTCCTTCAGCTTCTTGCTGAAAACAGCTTCTCGTTTGCCGTTCACTACAGCGGATGTCCCATCCACCATATAAAAGTCGCCGCAATCGGTCTCTTGAACCTGACATTCAACGGACTTGGTCCAGACCTTGTCATTCCCGATACAGTGGTAGAGGATACCGCTGTCACGCTTGGCTGTTTCGCGAGGCTTCCAGCGCTTCTCGCCCCATTTGAACTCGACCTTGAAGTGGTAGTTCTCATAATCCTTGACCGTAGTCAGACATCCGAACTCCTCACCAGAGATATGGATAACGCCATCTTCGACCTTGAAAACGCCCTTTGGATCCATCCGTGGGTCAACGCCTTTTTCATTGTGGCGGATGTAAATATTCCACCCATCGAGATTTTTACCATTAAATAGAGGGCTGGCAGTCTTGTCGTCGGCTTGCAGGCAGGTTGCGTAAATCAGCCCAACGCCGATCAATCCTGCCGCAAGTCTCTTCTTTAGCAATGGATACGAATAGGTCATGGCTGGGGCTCTCCAGTAGCAAATGACAGTTTTGGGGATGGTTGTTGATGTTCGCTGGAAGGCATATGACGAATGGATAGGCGTCGATCCGTAAAGGCTTCGAAGCACACCAGTCGGATTTTAGATTAGCAGAACCGTGAAGACGATTCATCTAAGAAATTTTCAGAGCCTGATCTTCTTCAAAAAAACGTCAGCCCGAGAAGTCCGAATTCAGATAGGAAACATGGGAAATCCATCCGCAGCGAAAGTCTCAGGATTCTGGTCAAGCAGGCTCTTCGTTCTTCAAATTCGAATCGTTGGTTGACAGGGCAACGTCTCGCCGGAAGGCTGAAATCAATTCCAGCAAAGGGTCGTTGACCGGCAGCAACTCAGTTTGTGACAAAACCCAGTCTTCAGCGGAACTCACGGGACTGTAGAGGATTGTGGAGTCGGTTTGGAGTATTCTGTTGACGATTCCGCGATCCACAAGAAACAGAACGGCTGCCACTCGGCGGCTGCAATGACTGACGTGCCAGATGGATTTTGGAGAGAAATAACCAATCAGTCGACGTTCAAAAAAGCGCTGGACTTCCAGTATCAAGGATTCCAGATGCTCATCGTTTTTGTGATGGAGGTATCCCTCCAGTTGGCCCAGCCAGGTCTGGTTCAGAATGGCATCAAAACCTGGATCGTTCACGTCTGGAGTCCTTTCACCGCGAGTCAATATGCCTGCTCCGCAAATCGCTCTGAGAATGAACAATCCTCTGGATCAAGGACCGTTACTCACCATCTCTATCGGATTCTAGCACCGAAGGCAATAGCAGGCCAAACTTAATGCGGCCGTGTTAACATCGAGAGACTGGGTGGGATGGATCGCTTTCAGCTCTCTTATTTCTTGATCAGGACAAGGGTTAGCGATTGACAATTGGTTCTGATAAGACGAGACTCAATGTTCAAGGTGGAGTGGTGAGTATGGGTCTACTTTGAACACGGACAGACGTAGAAAACCAATCGCGACTCTCAAGACGGGTCCTTGGATCCGCCGATTAAAAAAACGTGATTTGATGTGAATCAATCTCATCTCGTCGCTGCTCCGGCTGAATTTCTCCGACCACGGCAACATGAGTGCTCCTGATGTTCGAATCGCTGGGAAAAATCGTCGTTAGCCGGAAAGGCTTGGGCCTGATCTTTGCCTGGATCGGGATTTCTGTCCTGGTCTTTGCCGTTGCGCCCTCACTGGAATCGATCCAGCGCGATGATAATGTGGGCTTTTTCCCAAAAAATTACCCCACTGTGATTGGCGATAATCTGCTCCAGAGAGGCTTCGGTAACGACCGGGCCAGCTCTCAGATGGTTGTGGCCGTGGAGCGGGCTGAAGGGAAATTCGAGAAAGCCGATTACGCTTTCGCCGACAAACTGGCCAATGCACTCGTCAAATTTCGCGATGAAAACCCCAAGTGGGGCCTCAAGCCACTGGTCACCTACAAAACACCCATTATTGGCGCAAGACTTGTTGGAACATCAGGTTCTGTAGAGAAGCCTGAGGGGCAGACCATCCTGATCATTCAGCCCCTCGAATCCACATTCATTGCCCGTAAGACTCGTCAAGTATTAGACTTGTTGATCATTCTGGTCGAGAATGAAAGTCTGGACGCCCCCAAGGGGATCAAAGTCGGTATGACCGGCTCTGCCATGGTCGGTCACGACCTCAATCAGGCCGCCAATTCCAGCATGGACGCCACCACCGTGGCCACCATCGTTCTCGTGCTGACCATTCTCCTGCTGGTTTATCGGTCTCCACTGCTGGCACTGGTACCACTTCTGACAATCGGTTTTTCGGTCTTTGTGGCGATAAAAGCATTGCCAATATTAACTTACGTGCCAGGTCTGAAGTTTCAGGTGATCAATATCACAAGCGTTTTCGTGGTGGTGGTGTTGTTTGGTGCAGGCACCGATTATTGCTTGTTCCTGATCGCCCGATATCGCGAAGAACTGATCGCAGGATATGAACGCAAAGTCGCTTTGACAAGGGCTTTGGATGCCGTTGGGGCAGCCCTTGTGGCCAGCGCAGGAACGGTCATTTTCGGGCTTGGCCTGCTGTGGTTCTGCAAGTTTGCCAAGATCAGCTATGTCGGGCCTTCGATTGCGATGAGCCTGGTGGCGGCACTGGTGGCAAGCGTGACGATTGCGCCTGTACTGATGCGCTGGATGGGGAAATGGCTCTTCTGGCCGTTCCACGAGCCAGGCCCTCAGGATGCTGAGCCGGACTTTTCGGATAAGAGCCGCAAGGTGGACCGATCGGCAGAGAAGGCTCTGCATCTTTGGGGACGGGTTTCGAACTTTGTGGTGGAGAAGCCATGGAGAGTCCAGTTTGTCTGCCTTGGAGCCATGTTCCCACTGGCTCTGGTGGGCATGATTGCTGCGCCTAACTATAGTCAGCTTGATGATTTATCGTCGAGCCAAAAGTCCGTTGTCGGGACTGAGTTGATCCGCCGTTATTTTCCGATCGGTGAGCTGAGTCCTTCAAGCATCCTGATTCACAACCCTGACATTGACTTCCGTTCCGAAGCTGGCCGGACGATGATTTCCCAGCTCTCGATGCTTTTGAGAACGCATCCAGGGATCGCTGAAGTCAGGTCATCGACTCAGCCCCTGGGCAAGCCGCCAGAAGAAGTTGCGGCAGAAGAGAAGCCAAAGACGGGCGGGATTTTGGGCGGGCTGGTCAACAACTTCAATCGCACGAACGACAAGATCATCAACAGCGTGGCCGAGAGTCGTCACATCAGCACCCGATCCGCTGACGAATCGGATCGTGGCCACATCGCCCGGATTGATTTGGTTTTCGATACAGATCCTTTTGCAACACCTACAGTTGTGAATCTTCAGGATATCCAGCGAATGGTCGTGGATGCCACTCGTTCCAGCGGATTCCTGGCAGGGGTCGACCGCGTAGGTCTGGCAGGCGCCACAGCCGAAATTGCCGACCTCAAGGACGTGACCCTCTCCGACGAGCGGCTCATGTATGTGCTTGTGAGTTTGGGGGTTTACCTGATCCTCGTCATTCTGCTCCGTCAGCCGGTGGTCAGTCTCTATCTTGTGGCCACGGTTGTGTTTGGATACCTTGCAAGCCTTGGGGCAACCGAACTGGTATTTCGCGTATTACACACTGGCCCCACCCCATGGGGCGGGCTTGACTGGAAGGTCAGCTTCTTCTTGTTCGTGATTCTTGTGGCCGTCGGCGAAGATTACAACATCTTCCTGATGTCACGAGTGGT
>CAMBZY010000171.1 GCA_945872325.1 Candidatus Kuenenia stuttgartensis
AAGATTAAAGATCGGTCATGGACATTTTCACTCGAACCGATCGTGCAGAAACTCAATGAACAGGACGAAGGCTTTGTCAATGTCCTTGAATTGAAGCCGATTGCCCCTTATTCTAATTATGCGTCAATTTCACTCGATTTTGAAGACACAAACGCGCCTCAGTCCATAGAAGATCTGAGTCACAATGCAATGATCGCGCCTCTACAAAACAGGCTCGAACATTCGATTGATTCCAAAGGTCAGCTCGATATCACCGTGGTCCTCCGAATGCTTGAAGGGACTCTTGGAATTATCCAGAGTGCCGTAACAGATGTCGAATTTTTCGAGAGGGCGGTCCAGGTCATGGTCAACCTGCTCGACCTGGATCAAGGATGGGCATTAACCCTTAATAAAATGGGCGACTGGAAAGTGGTTGCAACTGTTCAGAATCCACGGTCTGAACAGCCGTTCCAAAAGGTTCCTAATGACAGTATTCTACGCAAGTTAAAAGAATCTGGCCAAAGCGCCTGGATGAGACTTGGGGATCAAAATCTGACCCGTTCAGAAATACTGATAGGCCTCTCGGAATCTGTCGGTGCCCCGGTTCTGAATCCATCAGGACAAGTGGTTGGTGGCCTTTGTGGAGTCAAATTTGTCGATGATTATTACAGTAATGCAACAAAAGACCTGCTAAATAAATCTCGATCACAAACCCTGACTGAACTGCGAGTGATTATCATGCAGATTCTGGCTGGCTGTGTCGCATCAGGCATCGCACACCTCACCATGAGGAGTGAGCGTGACCAGCTTGAAACCATGCTCGAACAATACTTTACGAAAAAAGTTTCGGAACGGATTAAAACCGATCCCAATCTGCTCAGAGGCTCTGAATATGAAATCACTTCACTTTTTTGTGACATTCGTAATTTCAGCCGAATCAGCGCAAACCTTGAGCCAGACCTGCTTTTGGAATGGCTTCAGGAATCGCTTTCAACCATTTCGGAATGCGTCCCCAACTACGATGGAATTGTAGTCGATTACATTGGCGACGAACTCATGGCCATTTGGGGCGAAATCAGCACCGATACAGATCAGGCAGCAAGGGCTGTAAAAGCTGGATTTGCGATGATTAAGGCTGTGGAGCAACTTTCCGATCTCTGGATGGATCGGCTCGGCGGGAAAGGCTTTTCAGTCGGTGTCGGTATCAATACAGGAAATGCATTTGTAGGGAATATTGGAACCCCCCGGAAATTAAAGTTTGGGGCAATTGGCAATTCGGTGAACCTGGCCAGTCGTGTCCAAGGTGTGACAAAGCACTTCGGCTGCCCGTTTCTCGTAACCCACCACACCTGGGAACAACTCGACGGCAAGTTTCTTGGCCGTCGAATCGGTAGCGTATCGCTCGTCAATATCCCTGCCCCTGTCGACCTTTACCAAGTCTTCTCTGACCACGATCCAGAGAAATTGACGATGTGCCAGAATTACGAACTGGCTCTCGCTCATTTTGAGAATCAGGAATTCAGCGAAGCCGCTGCCATCGCTGGACAAATCCTAAACCATCATCGCGACGACCGCCCTTCAATCATCCTGCTCCAGCGAGCGATCGGATGCCTGATCGATCCCGACTCGTTTTCGAAAACGATCGTAATCACTGGAAAATAACCATTTGCCTCGCTTTTTAATCCATTTTGCATGTTTCGCAGAAATTCTGTGCGATAGACTCTTGCGTCCCTCGTCATTCTCATGTAAGTTACGTATTCAGCCTTTGATGATACAATATGGTCGCCGAAAGGGAGTTCGGCCTGATGAATACACAAACTCGACATACGACTTCAACAAAAGACCTCGCTCAAGGCCTTTTTGTCCTTGTCGTATTATCAATCGCACTCTCCCTATTCGTTTTATTCAACGAAGTACAGGCGCAGACCCCATTCAAACGGATCCCTGTCGACACAAATCCTGTGCGGCGCGTTCAATATGAAGCAGGCGACCTTGATTCTGGTTTTTCAGTTGCAGGCCAAACCGACGGCCATGTATTGGCCAAAAGTAGTGGCTGTATCAATTGCCATGCTGGTCAGCACGACCCTCACTTTAAAGAGTCTGTCAAACTCGGATGTACTGACTGCCACGGTGGTAATGCTCAGGCCATCGACAAAACCAGTGCCCATATCCACCCTCGATTCCCGCAAGCCTGGCCCAGCTCAGCAAATCCTCCAAGGTCCTACACATTACTAAATCGTGAATCTCCGGAATTTATTCAATTCGTAAATCCCGGAGATCTCCGAGTTGCAAAATTCAGCTGCGGCACTTCCGGCTGCCATGGTGAAATTGTCGATCAGGTCGGCAAAAACATGATGACCCACGGAGCGATGCTCTGGAATGCAGCACTTTATAACAACGGAGCCATTCCAAACAAGCATCCACGCTATGGAGAAAGCTATTCCACCAACGGAACGCCGCAACGTTTATTGACACTCCCCCCGCCCACCGCTCACGAAACAGCCACAAAAGGCGTCCTTCCATTTCTCGAACCCCTGCCCCGTTTTGAAATCAGTCAACCCGGGAACATTCTAAGAATATTCGAACGAGGCCGTCGCGAACCCCAGGAAATCGGGCTACCAAACCCTCTGGAAGATCCCGGTCGGCCTAAAGCTGGCCTCAGCCCTCGTGGACTTGGCACAAAAAATCGAACCGATCCCGTCTTCCTCGGCCTTCAAAAGACCCGTTTGCTTGATCCGACACTCAATTTTTTAGGTACGAATGATCACCCAGGCGATTACCGGTCAAGTGGATGTACCTCCTGTCACGTGGTTTACGCCAACGATCGATCGCCAGTCAATTCAGGTCCATATGCAATTTATGGCAATAAAGGCACTTCATTTCAGTCCGATCCGATGATCGCCAAAGGCGAGTCAGGTCATCCAATTGACCACAGATTTACGGTCGGGATACCCACCAGCCAGTGCATCGTCTGCCATGTCCACCCCGGTACAACTGTCATGAACAGCTATACCGGTTTTATGTGGTGGGACGATGAAACGGACGCAGAAGTCATGTTCCCTGAAAAGGAGAAAAAGTTGACTTCTGAGGAATATACAAAATCCCAGATGCTCAACCCGGACGAGGCCGCCGCGCGTGGAAACTGGTCAGATCCGGAGTTTCTGGCCAATATCACAGACCTGAATCCAAGCCTCAAACATACCCAGTTTGCCGATTATCATGGCCACGGTTGGGTCTTTAAAGCCGTCTTCAAAAAAGATCGAAAAGGCAATCTTCTGGACCATCGCGGCCGAGTCGTTGAAGGAGCCGCCGGCGCCGAACTTCAAGCAGCTACAGCCATTCCAGAAGATGTCAAGATGCTTTATCGAAGCGTACTCAGGCCTAATGAATTTGCTAAGGCCGAAGAAACTCTCTCTGCAAAACGCGACGGAATGCCAGTCCATCAAATGGACATTCACCTTGAAAAAGGCATGCATTGTGTGGATTGCCACTTTATTCAGGATATGCATGGCAATAATAAATTATACGGCGAAGTTCGAAATGCCATCGAAATTCAATGCGTGGATTGCCACGGCCAGGTTGGAGAGCGGGCCAGCCTCATCACATCAGGGCCAGCCTCAGATACCTCGGCGGCTAAATCTGGAAAATCAGGACGTGACCTCGCTGCCATGCGAACTCCTTTTGGCGAACGAAGGTTCGAAAAACAGGGCTCTAAAATTATTCAAAGGTCAATGGTCGAAAAAGACCTGAAATGGGACGTCTCACAAGTGGACGACACCATTAACCCACAATCTCCCGACTATAACGAACGCGCCCACCTTGCCAAAACAGTTCGATTTGAAGGCGATCAAATGACTTGGGGCGACCGTCCCAAAGATCAATCGCTGTGTGCCCACTCGAATAAGAATATGTCTTGTATTGCATGCCATTCCTCGTGGAACCCCAGCTGTTTTGGCTGCCATTTGCCTCAAAAAGCCAATCGCAAAACGCCCATGTTGCATAATGAAGGCGATGTGACCCGAAATGCCATTTCCTATAATTTCCAGACCCTTCGCGACGATGTCTTCATGCTCGCCCGCGATGGGGATGTCACAGGAAATCGCATCGGCCCTGCCCGATCGAGTTGCGCAATCCATGTAAGCTCTTACAATGGTAATCGCGAGTCGGTCTACGTCCAACAACAGACAGTCTCGGCTGAGGGACTCTCCGGAGTCGCATTCAGCACAAACGTTCCCCATACTGTCAGAGGTATTGCACCAAAAATTAAAGGCGGACCAAATCATGGTCATCCTGATAGCCCTGAAGCGATGATTTCAGGCCGAAGTGAAACCAAAATGTGCACCGATTGTCATATCTCGGAAAATGGCGACAATAATGCAATCATGGCCCAGCTCATGATGCAAGGCACAAACTTCACCAATTTCATCGGCCGATATTGTTGGGTCGCCACTGGCGAACATGGCTTGTCTGCCGTAACGGTAACCGAACGCGATGAACCTCAAACGGTCATCGGCAGCTCACTTCATAAAATCGCTTACCCGGAACGATTCCAGAAACATATTGCATCTCATGCCGAACTGGAGCATCTTCACGAACACCCTGGCCGCGACATTTCCGAATTTCGCAGCAAGCCGGAAGTCCTTGCAATTCAAGCCAGAGGTGAATACCTCTATGCAGCCTGTGGTGAACAAGGCCTCCGCATTTTCGACATCGCATTTATTGATAACAAAGGATTTTCCGAACGGATTTCAACAGCCCCGGTTTCCCCACTAGGCCAAAGGCTTTACGTTCGCACGAAAAATGCTCGTGACGTCGCTGCTCCAACCACCATAGCACCCGACCCAACCCGCTCGCACCTGCCTGAAAATAAAGAACAGCCTGTCCATATGGCATACGCATATATATATGTGGCCGATGCTGAGGAAGGTCTTGTCATGGTCAGTGCCGCCACTTTGCTGGACGGAAACCCTCTGAACAATTATCTCAAAAAAGATATTGTCTTTAATCCTGATGGGATCCTCCACGGCGCAAAATCTGTAACGGTGGTTGGAACCAATGCTTATGTTGGGTGCGACAAGGGGCTTGTGGTCGTTTCAGTGAATGAACCCTCTAAACCACGTATTACGAGTGTCATCGGAGCGCCTTTCCTTAACGATGTCAGAGATGTAGAAGCTCAGTTCCGTTATGCATTTGTGGCCGACAGCGAAGGTATCAAGGTCTTAGACATTACCAATCCTGAACAGCCCCAGCCGGTTTCGGCATTGCCTCTTGCAGAGGCGTACAAAATCTATCCAGCAAGAACTTATGCCTATGTTGCTGCTGGGCGTCAGGGACTGGTGATTCTTGATATTGAGAATCCTGAAAAGCCCGTGATTGATCAGGTCTATAATGCAAATGGTCTGATTGATGATTGCCGGGACGTCAAACTTGGAATCACTTACACCAGTCAGTTTGCATATCTGGCTGACGGTCATAACGGCTTAAGAATCGTTCAACTAACATCGACAGAAACTCCTGGTTATCAGGGCTTTAGCCCACGACCGACTCCTGTTTTGGTTGCATCCAGAAAAATGCCGAAATCAGGGCATGCACTTGCAATAGCTGAAGGCATTGACAGAGATCGGGCTGTGGATGAATCAGGCAACCAGATTGCCGTCTTTGGGAGGGTCGGCGCCAGACCATTGAGCCTGCTTGATCAACGCCGGATGTATTTACATAACGATAAGTTGTGGCAGGTTTCGGACGATCACCGCTCTCCAGTTTATCAGAAAATTCCCCAACTGAATCAGAAACAATCCGTTCCACTCATCCCACAGAGATGACGAGTCGAGATAAAATCAAGTCGCGATTCAGAGTTGAAAAGGACTCAAAAAAACAGAACGTCGAGCCACAACAATCTCTTAATTCACGGGCGGAGCACAATGGTGCTCGCAATCATAAATTTTGATAAAATGTTATGCAGGCCATGCCTACCGACATGGCGGTCTTGGGCTTGATGATGGCTTTGCTCGGAAGAAAATCAAAAAGTATTTTAGAACTTGGTTGATTCCAAGATTGGGATCATGGATGATGGAATCAGCGACAGTTTTGCAACCTAGTTCATATTGAAGTTCTAAATTCATAGGAGTTGAGACATGCGTATCGGGAAAATTGCGGGTTCGACTTTACTGAAGTTTTGTGTTCTGGCCTGCTTGAGCCTGAATTTGGCTAAAGCGACCGATGTTTACGTTTCAAACTACAGCAGCGGTACGATTTTTAAGATATCAGCAGGTGGTGTTCCCTCAACATTTGCGACAGGGCTTGATGGACCTCGTGGGCTAGCCTTCGATGCCTCTGGCAATCTTTACTCGGCCAATTATTCAGGAAACACCATTTCCAAGATCACTCCAGAAGGCGTAATCACTACCTTTGCAAAGGGTTTCAGCAATCCGTTTGGGCTCGCTTTTGATCAAGATGGAGTTTTGTATGTTTCGAATTATGAAAATCACACCATTTCCAAAATCACAAAAACAGGAGAGGTCAGCACATTCGCAAAAGGCTTGAATCATCCCATAGGGCTAGCGTTTGATTCCTCAAAAAGCTTGTGTGTTGTCAATTATGGCGATAATTCTATCTCCAAAGTCAATCCTGCAGGTGAAGTCACCGTATTTGCAACAGGATTAAGCGGCCCACGAGGACTCGGGTTCGACGCGTCCGGAAATTTATATGCCGCAAATTATAGCGGTAATAACGTTGCAAAAATCTCGCCCAATGGATCAGTCAGTGTATTTGCAAAAGGCATGAGCGGCCCTCGAGGAATGGCCATCGATGGATCAGGAAATCTATATGTTGCAAACAGCACGAACAACACGATTTCCAAAATCAATCCTGAAGGAGTGGTAAGCACCTTCGTGACAGGACTAAATGGCCCATACGGGGTCGCCATCCCGCACTCAAAACCAAA
>CAMBZY010000172.1 GCA_945872325.1 Candidatus Kuenenia stuttgartensis
AAAAGGTCATTCCGAGGGTCAGTCTCGCGGGCTTTTTCCGTGGCCTGCGACGACTGGGCGTAGGTGGCGGAATTCACGATCTGGCTCACCAGCCACTTCACATCCCACTGATGTTCCATGAATTCTGTGGCCAGAAAATCCAACATTTCTGGGTGCGTTGGCGAACGGCCCTGAGTCCCAAAATCTTCCTCAGTCTCGACCAGGCCCCGGCCAAAAATTGTGGCCCAAAAACGATTCACAGCCACGCGAGCGGTTAGCGGATTGGATTTGTCGGTCACCCAGTTTGCAAGGTCCAGGCGAGTGAGCTCATGACCTTTTTGAGCCTTCAATGTGTGGAAACTTCCGAGCACATTCGGTGAAACAGAATCGCCTGGCTGCTTGTAATTTCCCTTGACCAGTACAGTCGTTTTACGACGTTTATCAGCTGGAAGTTCTTTTAGGACAGGAGTTTTGACCACTTGGCTACGTAGCTTGGAAAGCTCTTCCTCAAGCTTGACCCGATCTTTGGCGGCGGATTTTGTCTCGGGTGCAATGTTGCGCCAGTAATATTCGGACAGTTTTAAGGTGTCGGCAGGGGTACGACAGCAGTCGCAACCTATGGCCAGATCACGGATTGCAACCGGCAGTGCAAGAGGCGAATCGGTATCTGTGGAGATGTAAACCTTGTAGCGGCCCAGCGTGTGCTTGTCGCCCCAGTTTTGGGCCAGTTTGAGCGTTAAAGTTCCTGAAGTCAAAGGACTTGTGGTCCTGAAAATGGCTTCATGTGACCTGCCCAGCATTCCACCGACGGCCCAACCGTCGTTTTTGCCCGACTTGGCCGGTGCAATGGCTCGCGAAACTTCGAATCCAGGCTGATCATGGCTCGAAGTTGCCGATGCAAATGAAACTGGTTTTGGTCCACCTAAGGCAATCTCGCGACTGGGCTTGGGTGGATCAGCTAAAACCTGGCTATAGAGAGCTTTGCGATTGGAATCAAGGAATGTCAGAACTGCTCCCGCCAATCGGGATTCCAGAGCATTATCCGTACGGTTCCAGATATTCACCCGGTCCACCGACCCTGCCAGATCCTTCAAATCAACTTCCCACCATGGATCTTTGGAAACGGATGTGTGGGTGACCGATTTACTTGTGTGGAAGTCGCCATTGGTATTGCCGTCGATCGCCAGATTGGCAGGGCCTGAAAAGTCTGTCGAAGATTGAGCGGCAGTTCCCTTGAGAGCGATATTCTCTTGTCCACGATAGACTTGCACCTCAGCCAGCGAGATCATCTTTTCACTGCCGGGTAATTCAATCCGGACAAATCTCACCCCATTGACGCCCTTTTTGCCATCGTCAATCAGCCCTGAAATGGAACTCAGGACGAAATTCCCATGAGGGTTCAGCCCAGGGCCTTTCATCTCGGTTTCGTCAGCGATAGCTTCGAGGCGAATGGCGGTCGTTCCACGAGGGAGCTTTACGCTGATCGTATCTGTCGCTCTGTCAGCACTACCTTTAGCCGAAATCTCGCTGTTGTCATTGACTTCCAGGGCACGGTCTTTTGTGGTCTCAAATTTGGTCGGCCGAAGGGCTTGCCAAGCAGTGCCCCGGCGAACAGAATCCGTCCAACGGGCCATCGCTGCATCAAAATCCTTGCCCTTGGGGACGGGCGTGCTGGCCAACGCTTTGATTTTTTGCTCGAGGCCGGCAATCTGAGTGGCTTGGGCTAGAGTGGGGGTCGGAACTCGCGGTTCGTCGTTCGGATTGTCCGCATCTTCTGTCTGATTGAAGATCGCAAAGAGCTGGTAATACTCGCGTTGGCTGATCGGGTCGAATTTGTGGGTGTGACACTTGGCACAGCCTACAGTTAGACCCATAAAGACCTGGCCAGTGGTGTCCACCCGATCCTTGATCGCTGCTACACGAAACTCTTCGTCGTCCGTGCCACCTTCGTCGTTCGACATCGTGTTGCGGTGGAAGGCTGTCGCCAAGAGTTGATCGTTGTTTGGGTTGGCGATCAGGTCGCCTGCAATTTGCTCGGTGATGAACTGGTCGTAAGGCAGATTTTTATTGAATGCGTCGATAACCCAGTCGCGATACCGCCACATGTATTCGCGTAACGAGTCTGAGCCATAGCCTTTACTGTCGGCGTAGCGTGCCAGATCAAGCCATACCCTTGCCATGCGCTCACCAAAATGGGGCGACTTCAAAAGTCGATCCACAGCCTTGGCCGTGGCATTTGGGGAACTATCAGCCAAAAACGCATCCACTTCAGCCACTGTGGGCGGAAGTCCGGTCAAATCCAGGCTTAATCGCCGAATCAAGGTGGCTTTGTCAGCCGGTTTCGCAGGTTTCAATCCTGCTTGATCCAGACGACTGAGTATGAACCTGTCGATTGGAGACTTGGCCCAAGAATCGTTTGACGTCTTTGGCAGAGTATGCTTAATGATTGGCGAGAAGGCCCAGTGGTCTGCGTAATTGGCGCCTTGGGCAATCCAACGCTTGAACAGGTCGATCTCTTCTGGTTTGAGAGCTGGCCCAGACTTGGGGGGCGGCATCACTTCGTCTTTATCGTGACTGGTGATACGTGCGATCAGCTCGCTCTCGGCAATGTCGCCAGGTTTGATCACCTGAGCTCCATCACGCTTTCGAATGGCATCGGCACGTTGGTCAAGTCTGAGTTCGCCCTTACGACCCTCTTCATCCACACCGTGACAGGTCAAGCAGCGGCTTGAAAGTATCGGGCGAATATCACGATTGAAGTCAACCGGGGGGTTGACTGCATTAGGTTCGGCAGCAACGGTTTGGATCGTATTGATGAGCAATACGAAACCGACGCTCAGAAGCCATCTGAAATGAGCCAATCGGGTCATCACTTTGTGCCACCGAATCCGTTGATGTGAAGGGGGTTCTAGTTGCTATGGATACTGGACTCAGGCAAGGATGCCTTTAATGACTTCAGACGGTTCAACACCGGTCAGACGCTGATCAAGTCCTTGGAATGGGAAGACGAAACGGCGGTGGTCGATTCCCATTTGCTGAAGCACCGTGGCATTCAAGGCGTTCAGATTCACGGGATTCTTGGCAATGTTGTAGCTGAAATCGTCGGTCTCGCCATAAACTGTCCCGCCCTTGATACCTGCACCGGCCATCCACATGCAGAAGTTTTTCGGGTGGTGATCGCGGCCGTAATTGTCTTTGGTGAGAGCACCTTGCGAATAGACCGTCCGGCCGAATTCGCCACCGCAAACGACCAAAGTATCTTCCAGAAGGCCACGGCGTTCGAGGTCTTTCAGGAGGGCGGCCGTCGGTTGATCGACGTCCTTGCACTGAAGGCCGATTTCGGAAGGAAGGTTGTTGTGTTGATCCCAGCCTCGGTGCAAGATCTGGATTGCACGAACGTTACGTTCAGCCAGACGCCGGGCTAGAAGGCAGCTTGCGGCATAAGTGCCGGGCTTGGTCACCTCAGGACCGTAGAGGTCGAGCGTTTCCTTGGATTCCTTCGAAAAATCGGTCAGATCTGGTACGCTTGCCTGCATCCGGAACGCCATTTCATATTGGGCAATCCGGGTCAGAGTGTCAGGGTCGGAGAATCGTTCGTAGTTGGCTTGATTGATTTTGTTGAGCGCATCAAGCATGCGTCGACGATCGTCTCGGGCCACTCCATCAGGATTTTGAATATATAGGACAGGATCGCCCTGACCACGCAGGGCCACGCCCGTAAATTTTCCGGGCAGGTAGCCGGCAGACCACATGCGTGTAAAGAGTGCCTGTGCATTGGCTTTCGATGACCAGGTCGGGGTCAGGACCACAAACGCGGGGAGATCCTCGCACTGGGAGCCAAGCCCATAAGCCAGCCACGATCCCAAGCTGGCTTTGCCCGGAATTTCCGACCCCGTCATGACAAAGGTGCATGCCGGGTCGTGATTGATCGCGTTTGTAAACACTGTGCGCATCAGGGCAATCTTGTCGACTTGCGTACCGATGTGAGGCAGCAGTTCGCTGACCCAGGTGCCGGACTTGCCCATCTGGCTAAACTTGAACTTGGACGGGGCCACCGGGAACTTGGCCTGCCCTGAGGTCATCGTGGTCAGACGCTGACCGTTCCGCACAGACTCCGGCAAGTCGATGCCGAAGTGTTTGTGCAGATCAGGTTTATAATCCCAAGTATCGAGCTGTGAAGGCGCACCGTTCCAGTGCAGATAAATGATCCGCTTGGCTTTGGCTGGAAAGTGTGGCAGACCAGGAATCGACGGATGCACTTCGGATCCATAATTCTTGGATTCGCCCGCTGCAGCTTTGGACGATTGGCCCAGCAGCCCTGATAGGGCGATGGAACCGGCTGAAACACCTGCTGACGCGAAGAACTGGCGGCGAGTCTGGCCAACAAGGTAGTCGCGCAGAGGATTTTCGAACGTGTGATCACTCATGGCTTTGAATTAGACTCCATTTTTGGTCAGTTTTTCATGACGGTTTCGTCAAGGTTCAAGAGCAGGTTGCCCACAAGGGTGTAGGCGGCAAGTTCGGCAGAATCAAGGGCTGGATTGGGTTTGGATTGACCATTGGCGATCGCTTTCTTAGCGGCCTCAGGATCTTTTCTGTATCGAGCCAACTCGTCTGTCAGAAGTGACTTCAGAAGTGTGACCTCAGAGGCGTTCGGGTCACGTGCCGTGACCAGCCGGAAGCCCCATGCCAGTCGATCGTCGGGCGTTTTTCCGCCCTCAAGGATCAACCTTTGGGCCAGATTTCGGGCGGCCTCATAGTGCTGCACATCGTTCATCAGAACCAGGGCTTGGAGAGGCGTGTTTGAACGCTCGCGACGCACACAGAAACTCTCGCGGCTGGGGGCGTCAAAGGTGGTCATGGCCGGATGCGGTGCTGTACGCTTCCAGAACATGTAAAGGCTTCGGCGGTAAAGTGCTGAGCCTTCATCCTGCTTGTAATCACGCGTGTTGGAACCAACGAATCCAACAGGTTCCCAGATATTGATCGGCTGGTAGGTTTTGACACCCTTTCCGCCAATCTGGGAGTTCAACAGGCCCGAAACGGCCAAGGCCTGATCGCGAAGCACTTCGGCATCGAGACGGAACCTTGGACCATGCGAAAGCAACCGGTTTTCAGGGTCGATTTCAAGTTTTTTAGGGTTAGCCTTGGAATCTTGCATATAAGCGGCCGAGGTGACCATCAGGCGTACCAGTCGTTTGACGTTCCAGCCGTTCTCACGGAAGTCAACGGCCAGCCAGTCTAGTAAAGCCTGGTTGACTGGTGGTTCGCCCTGGGAGCCGAAGTCGCCTGCCGTTTTTACCAGGCCGATGCCAAAAAACTGCTGCCAGTAACGGTTTACCGTCACACGAGCCATCAGTGGATGGTCAGCAGCGGTGAGCCATTTGGCCAGATCCAGCCGTGTTGCCCGGCCTTTTGGATCGGCCTGCTTCAAGGGTGGGAGAAATGCCGGAGTGGTGGATTTTACCGGGTCCCGGGGTTTGTCGTACTGACCACGGAACAGAATGTGGGCCTGACGGGGTTGATCCAGATCGCGGCTCACAAAGGTGAGGGCCACCTGGTTTTCGACCGTTGTTTTCTCTTGCCGGGCCTTGGCCATGGCGTCCCGGATCGGGCCAAAGGCTTTGGAACCGCCGGACCAGACATTCATCAAAAAGTGATCTTCGAGCTTGCGGTTTTCCGCAAGTGTACGATCCGTCACCTTTTTATTAAGAATCGGCTGGATGTCGCCCGGAAAGCTCGGAATGGTTTTTGGGGTCTGGCTGCGGGCCCAGACTGCAAACGATTCCGCCGCGTCCTTGGCTGGATTCTTTTCACCACGAATCACCAGATTATCCCAGCCCACGGTTCCACCAAACTGGGTGAAAGCGAAGCCCGTGATTTTCATGTCAGGTTTGATCTGGAACTTGCCCAGATCAAAGTTCAAATTGGTCCACTCACCGGGCTTTGGCAGGTCGCCGGCCGCAAGTCGTTCAGGGGTCGCCAAAGTGCCGTAAGGGATGGAGTTTGCATCGCCCCAGACGGCCCGATAGGTCCACGTTCCGTTGACGTTGAACTGAACCATTACGGCTTTAGGAGGATTCTTTGGGTCGAGCCGAACAGCGACGCTGAAATCACCCTGACGCGGGAGGTTCACCGGTTGCTTGAGTTCCGAGATAATGTCCTGAGCCAGGCCAGCGTCTGTCCGCTCGATAAAGGCTTTGCCAGACGAGGCTTTGCCTTCGACGATCCGAGTCGCCGGGCTGCCGTCGTTGGTCGTCACTTTGGAGCCAGCGGGTGCAGCGTCGTCGAACAGGACTGTGTCGACTTTGACTACAGGCAGGGCAGGGCTGAGCGTGGCTGGATCGGCATAGACGACGGACAGGAGCTTCTCGCGAAGCTGCTTTTCCGACTCCGTGATGGTCTTGTCCAGAGTCTCGACCTGCTTCTTCTGAGCTGCAGTGGGTAGCCTCAGGATCGGAGGGGTGTCCACCTTGTTGCCGTCCATTGCTGGGTCGGCAAGGTTGTAGAAGAAGGAGTAGAGCGAGTAGAAATCTTTCTGGCTAATTGGGTCGAATTTATGGTCGTGGCAGACGGCACAGCCGGCGGTCAGGCCCATGAAAACCCCGGCGGTTGTGTCGGCACGGTCCACGGCATATCGAACGAGCAGTTCGGCATCAATCGAGCCACCTTCGCTGGTGGTCACGTTGCAGCGATTGAATCCTGAGGCCACTTGCTGATCCGTGGTGGCGTTGGGCAATTGATCGCCGGCGAGTTGCCAGGTGGCGAACTGGTCGAACGGCAGATTTTCGTTAAATGCCTTAACGACCCAGTCGCGGTATGGCCACATGGATCGTTCGTTATCGAGGTGAAGGCCGTGTGTGTCAGCATACCGGGCGACATCGAGCCAGCCCCTGGCCATGTTTTC
>CAMBZY010000173.1 GCA_945872325.1 Candidatus Kuenenia stuttgartensis
GCCAGTTCCGAGCGTATCCGCGACCTGAGATCTTTAAGTGCTGCAATGGCCAAAGCGTTTTTATCAGGCGTATCAATCGAGCGACTGGTCCAGCGGGGGGTCATGAAGACAGCCCCAAGGGCGTAATAATCACGCTGGGAGACGGCCTCCAGCTTGTGGTCGTGGCATCGGGCACAGGCCACGGTGGTCGCCAGGAAGACTTTCGAGAAGGCGTCCACCTTGTTATTAATCATCTCCTGATGGATCCCGTTGAAATCCAGACTGCTGCCGTGGCGATGCTCTCCAAGGTGATAAAACATGGTCCCGATCAGGCTTTCATTCGTGCCTGTGGCCGTGTTGATGCGTGGCTTTTCAAGCAGGTCGCCAGCCAGTTGCTCTTTCAGGAACTGGTCGAAACCGATGTCGGAATTGAAGGCCCGAATCAGATAATCGCGATATTCGTGAGAGCCCTTGGCCGGATTGTCCCACTCATATCCATAAGTGTCGGTGTATCGAACGGAGTCCATCCAGTGGCGAGCAAACCGCTCGCCGAAGTGCGGCGAGGCCAGCATTTGATCCACCAAAGACTCATAGGCACGCCCAGGATTGGTCTCCCAATCATTCAGAAAAGCCTTGCGCTGGGCAGGCGAAGGCGGCAGGCCAGTCAGGATAAACGACAGACGTCGTAACAGAACTTCCGGGCCGGCGACAGGGGCAGGTGCAATGCGGGCGGCATCCAGAGAGGCTCGAATGAACCGGTCCACAGGCTTCTGAGACCAATCGCGATTGGCCACCTGAGGCGGTTGAGGATTCTGGAGAGGCTTCAGGCTCCACCAATCAAGCCGTTTCCTGAACGTTTCCGCCCACGCATCCGCCGATTTGGTCGGCCCTGATCCCGGAACTTGTGTGCGGGTATCAATGGCGCCTTGTTTGACCCAGTCCGACAGTAATGCAATTTCATGATCCGCCAGTTTCTTTTTGGGCGGCATTTGAAGCTCTTTATCCGCATAACGTACCGCTTTGATCAATGCACTTTCATCGGGATGGCCTGGAACGATCACCTCGCCAGCATCTCCACCCTTGAGCCAACCAGGTTTTGAATCAAGCCTCAAACCACCTTTTGCAGATTTCTCGCCATGACATTTAATGCAATTTTCGACCAGTAAGGGCCGGATCTTTGACTCGAAAAACGCCTCCTTTTCCGCTGTTGGAATAACCGTATCGGCGGCCATTAAAAGGCCATTCATTGATGCAATCAATATTCCAATCACAAATATGCGGCTCAACATGATGTCATCCTTCTCAAAGAGGCGACCGGGCAGCTCAATCGACATTAAAGGTCAAATAAATCAAAAACAGAGTCGGGCACGCAGGTTGCGCCCGACTCCATTTCTATTCAAATCACTCCCAGCCCTTGCGATATGAAGGACGGTTGACAAACTTGTTGGCCGATTCCAGATTCGTCACGCGGCCTTCCTTGGAGTCCCAGGAAACCGCCTGACCTGAGCGGATCGCCAGATTACCCAGCATCACGAATTCCGTGAGAGGCGCGGAATAATCAAAATTCGAGCTCGGTGCATAGCCTTCCACAATCCCTTGCGACCACTCGCGCTGAGGATTGCCGGCGTGCTTCGAACGAGCTTCGGTCTGCTTGATCTTGCCAGACTTGACCATCTCTTCGACATCCTTGCGGCGCTCGAGCGAGAAGATCTGTGGATTCGAGCAATATGCCTCAGGCTCGAAGATCGTGGCCTCGGTCCCAATAAACATCATCCCGCTCGACGCCTTGCTGAACGCCTCTTCAGGCACCCGGGCATCGCGCTCTGGCTTGTTCTGCTTCCCATCCTTCGAGCCATCGTGCCAGCTCACTGTCAGGGCAGGCAGCTTGTCGGTGGCGGCAAAGTGATAAATCAGCTTGCTCCAGGCCGGGGCGGTCAGGTCGGATACCGGAGAGCTTTCAGCCTCGATTTTGATCGGCACATTGCGCCCGAGAACGTTGAATGTGGCGTCCATGATATGGCAGCCCATGTCGCCCAAAGCGCCTGAACCGTATGCCCACCAGCCTCTCCAGTTGAACGGGGCGATGGTGTTCTTGCTCCGGCCAGACTTTTTGGTCGTAGTTTCGGCTGGCTTCGAGTGATCGCCATTGTCGAAGGTGAAGTAAGGCTCTTCGACTTCCTGACCGAGCCAGGAGTTCCAGTCGAGGCCCTGAGGCGTTTCAGCCACGTGCTTGTGCAGAGGGCCCTGAGGCCAGATCGGGCGATTGGTCCACAGGCGAATTTCTTTCAGAGTGCCGATAGCGCCCTGCTCGATCCATTCCTTGACTTCCCTTTGGCCGTTCATCGTACGGCCCTGATTACCCATCTGGGTGACCAGTCCTGCGGCCTTGGCAGCTTTGTGGAGGCTCCGGATTTCGCCAATGTAATTACACATCGGCTTTTGGACAGCCACATGCTTTTTATGGCGAACAGCCCACATGGCGGCTGGGAAGTGGGTGTGGTCAGGTGTAGAGACAATCACGGCGTCGATCCCAGAGTGCTGGGCGTCGAACATCTTGCGGAAGTCGGTATAAAGTTTGGCGTTGACTTTGGTGTCGCTTTTGCGATCTGTGTAAAAGCTTTGCAAAGCCTTTGCAGCACCTTCAGCGCGATTCATATCGGCATCGACCAGAGCGACGATGTTATGAAGATCTGCCACATTGTGGGTATCGGACTGGCCCTTGCCCATGGCTCCGATGGTCGCAATGTTGAGCTTTTCATTGGCTCCAAACACGTTGCGGGGGAGGATGGTGGGCATGGCCAGAGTGGTGGCCAGCACAGAGGTATTGCGGATAAACGAACGACGATTGAGTGACGTATTCATGGCCTGGATA
The DNA here is from genome assembly GCA_945872325.1 of Candidatus Kuenenia stuttgartensis. Lineage (GTDB taxonomy): Bacteria > Planctomycetota > Planctomycetia > Isosphaerales > Isosphaeraceae > QWQI01. The sequence continues at coordinate 2,852 of CAMBZY010000173.1, forward strand.
GGAACCCTTTGTGATGATGTTGAGAATTGGATGCAGGTGGGACGAGGAGAGGTGCTCGCCGATGCGTGAATGATCGGGCAGCCTCATGTACCAGCCTATGTTAAACGAAGTCTGTGTAGGTGGCTAGAGTGAATCGATTGGGAACCACATTCTAGCCGCAGGGCGCTAGCCCCCGGTTTCGGCAAATTACAAAACCAACCGGGGCTAGCGCCAAGACCGGCTAGATAAACGCGAACCCCCGCGGGTTCGGAGATTTGATCCACTCGGTGCCCAACACTACCAACTAATCCACATCCTCAAACTTCGTCACGGCCACCACTTCCGAGAGTTTGATCAGGACCTTGGACCGGTTACGCCTGACTCCGACCCGGCGGGAGTCGATCACATAGCTCTCTCGGGTGGCGTTTGAATCTCGAAGGTCGTGGAAGTCGGCGTCTGTCATGGTCAGAAATCCCATGTCCACTGCGGCCAGTCTGCCAATGCACAGGAACGGGCCTGCCAGGTCCACCACCACGGTCTCGCCAATCCATTCAGGTAACGGAGAGAGCCAGGATGGGTCTGATCGTCGTGGCTCTGTGTGCATATCCAGATCTCTTTCTCAAACAGGAACTTGCAATACCTTGTCACTCATTCCGAAAATGTTCGGTGAGTTCGCCTTGACAGATTTTAGGGTTCGTTTTATTTTCCCGCTACTATGAAGTACCTCCACTCTCTCGCCACAGCCGTTATTTTGAGTTCAACCTGGGCTTGGGCCGAGGCGCAGGAGCCTTCGCCTACTGTGGATCAGCGTCCAAACGCTGCTCCCAATCCCAAGCCAGATTCTGACCTCCCGAAAATCGTCATGCTGACCAACGGTCGTATGCTCACCGGTCAGGTCAAGCCCCATAAGGACGGCGGCTGGAACGTTCAGCAGAAGCTGGGCGTGATCCACGTCGTTGCCGACGATGTGGAAGGCATCTTCCCAACCCTTAAGGCCGTTTACGAATACAAGCGAGAACTGCTCCCACCACGTGACATTCAGGAACGGATGCGCCTCTATCAATGGTGCATGACTCAAAATCTCCTGACCGATGCCCGTGAACAACTCCAAGCTGTTCTGGCCCTCTCATCGGAACATGAAGAAGCCAAATCGCTTCTCAGCCAGATTGATATCCGAATCGCACGCAATGATGTCAGAAGCGACAATCAGGTCCTCCGCACATCGGCCACCCAGCCATCAGCCCGCGAAATGGATCCGCCATTTTTAAGCAAGGCATTTCGCGAAATGTCTGTGAAAACCAATCCCATTATCTTTGATCTGCCTGAGGCATTCGCCCTCAAGCGTGCCCAGGAGTTTAATCAATATGTGCATCCCCTGCTCCAACGATTCTGCGCAGACTGCCATAACGAGCGTACTCCGAACGGTTTTGGACTGATTTCTGTCAAAGGTCAAGCGGCTCGCGACCCAGCCATCCAACGTGCCAATCTGGACGCCACATTAAAACTTGTGGATCCAGCAAACCTCATGCAGAGCCAGCTCCTGACCAATAGCCTTCTGCCCCACCAGCCAAACAATCAGCCAATTTTTCCCGGCCCCAACAATGCCGCTTACAGGCTGATTTCCAATTGGGTTTCAAACCTCCAGCACCGTGGTTTTGGAGCTCCATCGCCCAAGGTGGAATCCAATGTCGGAGCACGTTCCGCTGATCCCGGTGTGATGCCAGCTGAAGTTGTGACAAATTCCGGTGGGTTTGGTGTGGAAGGAAGAACTGCCACCCAACAGGTGATCCCAATCGAGCCGAATCCGAATGCAAATCGCCCAATGCGCAGCCCTCTGCCGGCGGAAGATATAGACGCACCTGAACCAACCGCCCCTGGCCGACTTGTTCCCGGCAGCTATAACGGCGCCCAGCCGATGGCCCCAAAAGGCACAAAATTCCCGGTCCCATTGCAATCCGGAGCATCTGTCGAAGAAGTCTTCAAACGGATGCAAGCTGAGGAAGCCGAACAAAACGCCCGCATTGAAGCCGTGAACAAGGCGAAACTCGAAAAGCAGAAGGCCGGAGAGCTGCCGCAGGCTGCTCCTGATAATGCAAAGCCGGGCAGCACGAAACCTGACTCAAAGCCTGCCAAAAAGCCTGTAAAAATTGATCAGGATATGCTCGATAAATTCATGATGAATCGCCGCGCTGGAGGCGGCTGATCGAAGGCCGGGCCGGATGGAATGATCAATCGCAATGAAATTTAAGCGCTCCTGCAAACCAACGTTTGCAGGAGCGTTTTCGTTTATTTCCATTCATACATATCAATAAACGACAGGGATCGTTGCAGGTGCCACTGGGAACGCTGCACTGACTGGCTTCTCCGTATCAGGATTGTTTTGACCTTTAATCGAGGTAAATACAATCTTGATCCCGGCTGACAATCCATAACCCACGCCCTGCTTCTTAAAGAGTGGGGTTTTAAAGACTGAGACTTCGATCAGCTTGTTATCCTGAATATTATGCTCGACAAATTGCCATTTCTGACGACTCGCGATCACCATATAGTCATTGGCCTGATATTTGGACGCCAACTCGGCTGGATAGAGGTCATAGTCTGTCTTCCCGACAATTTCGGCGGGTGCCATATTCAAGCCCTTGGCGAAATTCTGGTTGACCCGATAAACCACTTCGCTCCCGTCTTTTACAGTCGCATTTAAAAGCGGTTGTGCAGAACTGACCTTCGGATTCAGAATGATCCATCTGGCTGGAGCATTGGGAATCAAGGGTGGGCTGATCGGCTTTGAATAAGGCTCTGCCGTTTGATTTTTATCCACTCTGGAGACGATTTTAATCCCCACTGGCAAACCGGCTCCTGGACCATACCCAAGGAAAATCGGTGTTTTAATGACCGTAACCGTCTCTGGAACACCGTCAATGATGTTCGTTTCAACAATCTTCCAAGTCCTGCGTGACTCGATCACCTTGCGGTCATCTGCCTGATATTTGGCGGCAAGATCAGCAGGATAGTAATCGTAATCGGTCTTGCCCACCATCTGATCAGGCGTGGTTCCAAGCCCATCCGCAAAGCTGGTGCTGACCCGATAGAACTCTTCGTTCAAATTCTTCACAATCACAGACAATGGCGAATGCTGAGGAGCCGTTGTTGATTGGGCGCGAACCAGTTTATGGCCAGGCAATTGAGAAGCCGTGGTGGAAAGCACCTGTCGATTTTCGAGGTTGAGATCACCCAGACCTTGTGGTTGATAACGCTTCGACCGACGGGCCGATGATGGGCGCAAGAGGCTTGCAAGTTTCTTGAAAATCGTGTTTTTCATCACTCAACTTCTCATGGATGTTTGCGATCGACCTGAATTAGACTGTGTTAAAATATACAACATAGGCAACCTGTATGCGATACCAAAATTTGTAAACCGGAACCCAGATTGCTATCGTTCCACCTTGACCCGAAAGTCAAGCTGCATAAATAATCAATAGAGCTTCTGAACTTTGAGAATCCGCACATTCGAATGACTGGAACCTACGGAAAATGGCCAATTACGGGCACTTATTTCTCACTGGAGCGGGTGGCGGCATTGGCTCGCAAGTGGCACGGATGTGGGTCGATGCCGGTGGTACCGTGACCCTTTTCGGGCGCGATCAGGCTAAACTTATCGCCGCATCCGAATCACTCGATCCGTCCAGTTTCATAATGGTTCCAGGCGATTCCACCAAGCCTGAGGATCTGGCTGCAGCTGTCGATCAGTCCACTCAGCGATTTGGCAAGATTGACGCGCTGGCCCACTGCGTAGGTTCCATCAAGCTCAAGCCCCTGCACATGGCGACTCTGGCAGATTTTGATGAGACTTTGAACATCAATCTGAGGTCAGCATTTCTCGCCACCAAAGCTGTCTTACCATCAATGAGGGCCCAGCAAAGTGGCTCTGTGGTGCTGGTTTCGACAGTCGCCGCCCAGCAGGGCATGAACAACCACGAGCTGATCGCGGCGGCCAAATCAGGTATCGAGGGGCTGGTTCGATCGGCGGCC
>CAMBZY010000174.1 GCA_945872325.1 Candidatus Kuenenia stuttgartensis
CGGCGATAAAGTTCGCAGCAGTCATCAGTTCAAGCAGTTCGGGATCGTCGGCCAGGTCGAGCGATGCCTCAGTGAACAGAGACATCGGATAGCCATGTTCTTGCTGCCATCGGCCGACTTCGCGGAGGACTTCCTTGATGGCTTTTTTATTGCCGATCAGGTTGTCGTCCACCACAAACACGGAACGCATTCCGCTTTTGTGCATGGCGTCCAGTTCCAATAGGACCTGGCTGGAATTTTTGAGACGTGGGCGACGACCGAATGTCACGATAATATCGCAGAATTCGCATTGAAACGGGCAACCACGAGAGAACTGGAGGCTGCCGAATGCATATCGATTCATCTTCAATAAGTCGAATCTGGGGACCGGCACTTTGGTCATATCGGACTTATTTTCTTGTTCGTAGCGGAATCCGTGGTTCCCTTCAGCCCATTCCTTAAGAAACTGGGGCCAGGTCTCTTCGGCTTCACCGATGAAAATGGCGTTTGTCAGGCCATCGAAATAATCTTCCTGAACGGTGATCCAGGGGCCGCCGATGACGGTGAAGCAGCCTCGGGACTTCAATTCCTTGAGGATTTCGGTCATCCGGAAACGCTGGACGGACATGCCTGTCAGGCCCACGATATCGGCCTTGGAGCAGCGGTCCCAGTCGATTGGCTCAACATTCTCGTCCATCAGGGTCACGGTGTGGCCTTCAGGGGTGAGTGCAGCCAGCAATGGCAGGCAGGCCACAGGCAGATTGGCTTTTTTGCCAAGCATTTCAAGGGCATGTTCCATGCCCCAGTATGAGACTTCAAAACGCGGGTTGATGATTACGATGTCAGCCATACTTTTCTGCTCCTTCGGTATCAAACCCGGCTTTACTGGTTCCCTACTTTTACCTGAATCATCAAACTGAATGATTGCGAAGAGGTTCAAGTTCTGTAGGGAATTGCAGTTCTGCTGATCCTGTGATTGAATCTATCGACTTATATTGCATCTTGTCCGAACGGTGCGATCTTGGATAGTCCAAAGCGGCGTATATTCTTGAGATTGTAAAAATAAAAAATGCGTACAGAGCATGGGGGGTATGCTCTGCACGCAAGGGGGGACGTATATTTCAATCTTTCAAGGGATTGCACACACGTCGTAGGACCGTCAGGTTCAGGCCCGAATCAGAACCGCTTTGAACGCAGGCCGGTGGGGAGAATGAAATTCAGAATCTTGTTCGTGACAGAGGTATCTGTACGACTGTTCTGAATGGTCTTCGCCACACCTTTGGGCAACTGCTTGATGATCTTGGAGGTCCCAAGGATCTGGGATGTCACGCCCGTGGCGGCATTACCTGCCTGATCCGTCAGAGACGACGTCTTTAAAGTGACTTGAACCGATTGCGGCCGAGGGCCCGACCTGCGGTCCAGAATCAGATTGTAAGTCGCCTGAGGATAAGAGTTTGCTGAGACCATCCGCATCGTGGCCGAATTGATCTGTTGGCCTGCATTGCGGCCGGCCGTGGCGATGATCTGGTAATTGGCAGAGTTTGACCAGGTGGCTGAGGAGAGGCCTGAGCCGCTGTCCTGAGCATTTACGCGAACCTGACCAGTCACCTTGTTGTAACCGAGCTGGGTCACCTGAGGTGCAATGGTGTCGATGATCAGCGGAGAACCGGTTCCCGCACCACCGCCGAGCAGTGTTTTGGTGAGCGTTTCCGTGCCACGGGTGACCGTGATCGTGACCACATATTGGCCGTCAGTCAAAGCACTTGCAGACTTCACTGACCAGGTTCCGTTATCGCCCACCGTGGCACTACCAAGGTTGATCGACTGCCCGGAGCCGCTCACAGGCTTGGCTATCAGCGTGACGCTTGAACCAGGTGCCGATTGGCCTTCAAAGACTGGGGCACTGATATTGGTGATGCTGTCTGTGCTGGAACTCCCACTGTCAGAGACTGCCGCGAGACGGCCGCTCGTTTGTGGATCCAAAGCTCCGTCTACGGTAGGCGCGGCGGTGGCTACTGGAGGAGGCGTGACTGGTACGGCAGGTGTCGTGGTCGGAGTCGTGACTGGCTTGGGAGCCGGTTGTGGGGTGATCCCGTTGGATGCACCGACAACGATCGGAGTCACGGCCGTGGTGGACGATGTCCCCTTGTCGCGGATCAGAACCTGAACCACTTTGCGACCAGCTGTCAGATAAGTATGCTCACCGGTGACTTCAATCTGGCCCGCCGTATTGCGAGCTATGCTCACCGATTTTTCGATGGATCCATCACCCCAGCGGATGATGGCGGAATAGTCGGAAATGGGCGAGGCTGGGCTGGTGTCAGTGAATGTGGCGATAATCCCACTCCACGACTGGTTCGCCACCACCCCGGCAGGGCTCGTACCTTTGGCGACCAGAGGGGCATCTGTCGCGATGAACTGGCCTACGGCTGTGCCTTTGACCACTCCGGCGGAACCATCCACAGCAGGCTCACCCACATTGACCCGTGTGGTGTAAGTGCCTTCATTGGAATAGTTATGGCTACCGACCACCTCAAAACCACCACCCACCCGAGGGCGAACGGTGCCGACAGAGGCCGTGCTGTCGCCCCACTCAATCGTGGCACCGTAGCTGGCAGCTGTGGCTGTTGGGTTATCCGCATCGGCAAACCATGCCACAACGCGATCGCCCGAACCCTGGCCTTCCATGACCTGATTGCTCATGGCCGTCACAGTCACGGGAGGTGGGCTGACAGTCAGGGTAATCGCCTGGGTGTCCCAAGGGTTAGGCGTGCTGCCGCGGGCTGTTGCGCCATTCTGGCGAACTCCGGCGATGAGCTGAACGGTGCCTACGAAACCGGTTTTAGGGGTGATCGTAACCTCGGCACCGTTGGTGGTGATGGTCACTTTGTCTGCGTTGGTGGTGGCCACAACCGAGGAGTCGATCGTGTCGTTCTCAAGGTCGGTGGCCGTCAGGATGAACTTCAGAGGGGTGTTGACCCGTGTGCTGAGGTCGGTCAGGGCACCCAGAAATGGTGGGTCGTTGACAGTGTCCTGAACCACGTTCACTGGAACACTTTGCTGAGAGCTTTCGCCATCAGCCGCCGTGGCTGTGATGGTGAGCTGCGAGGTGGAGAGACTGGCAGGAGCCTCGACCAGCAGAACAGCATCTGTCGTGTCCTGAACCACTTCCGCTTTTGAGATCACCACAGGCAGGGTCGGTGCACTCGTCTGGCTGGTAGGCACGTTCTGGATCTTGTCCAGGACGTCAAATCCCTTGACCAACTGGCCGATAATGCTGTGATTAAAGTCCAAAGCACGCTGAGGACCTGTGGTGACGAAGAACTGCGAGCTGTTCGTATCTTTCCCGGAATTGGCCAGAGCCAGTTGGCCTGTGCCTGAGAAGATAGCCTTGGAATTGAACTCATCGGCGAACGAGAAACCCGCTCCGCCTGTGCCGTTACCGACTGGATCACCACCCTGGACCATGAAATTCTTGATCACGCGGTGGAACGACAAACCATTGTAAAACCCCTGTTGAACAAGAGTTTTGATCTTCCCAACAGATTCCGGAGCAAGGGTGTCGAACAGCTTGAAGGTGAGGTCACCATAGCCGCTGACGGTCATCTTGACGTAAGTTCCGCCACTCAGGACGGTGGACTTGATGGATTGATCCGAACTCGTCACCGAATAGCTGACCGACGATTGGTCGCTGGTGGTGCTGGAGAGTGGTACGAACAGGCTTTTGCCGCTCGGTACGCTGATCTGCGAGAGGGCGTCCATGGCCGGAGCCGCCAGCAGTTCGCGGGCTTCCATGTTTTCCACATGAGGCGTAGCCAGTCGTGACTGACGACGCAACTCTTTAAGATTAACAAGCTTCTGATTCGGTTGTTCTTGACGATTCATGGCGAATCCTTCCCCCAGGTTTTCAGGACCAGCCGTCGCTTTTTAAAATTTTGAATCCATGGCCCCCCGGCACATGAACTAAGCGAGCGGAAGATCCTCTTCCTTCACTCAATTTCGGCACACTACCAATCCAGCCTTCAGAAAATCTGTCAAAATCCTAAAAATTATAAAACTCAGCCTATTTTAACATTTCTTCAAATCGTTTCCTGATCGTCCATTGTCGGTTAAGATCAATTCTGGCACGAACCACAAAAGGATCAGAAAAGAAATGTCCAGCACCCGCTTGATTCCGTTATGGCTAGATTGGTCTGGGCGTACCGTTCTGGTGATCGGTCTGGGTACGGTTGGGCAGAGACGGGCCTTGATGTTTCAGCAGTCAGGTGCCACCGTGGTTGGTATCGACCCCCTGCCCAAGATTCAGGGCCCTGCCTGGGGAGAGCTGATCCGGAACGGGCTTGAGCTTCGCAGCGAGCCTTATCATGAATCTATGTTTGATGAACTGGCTCAATATCAGATGAGCCCTGACATGGTTCTGGCGTGTGCATCCACAACCGTCAATGAAAAAGTCGTTCGCGATGCACTTCAGCGCAGGCTTTGGGTGGTCTCAGGAACGGCTTCAGCGGAACAACCATCAAACGCACATCTGGGGGCACAGGCTTCAGGCGAATTGGTGCAAGTCGCGGTTCATTCAGGAAATGTGGCACCGGCTTTGTCAGTCGCCTTGAGAGATCATATCCAAGAGAGTTTGCTTCCCGCTGCCGATCGAATGGCTCAGGAAGCCTCCAGATGGAGAACGTTGATTGTGAGTCGGGTGAGCGATCCTGAGAAACGCCGCTCATTACTCACTGGTTTCGGATCTGCGGATCTGATCAAGCAGGAGTCCGAGGAGCCTGGCTCAGGAATTGACCAGATTCGTAAACAGATTGCTGCCAGTTTTGATATGAATGAAGCCAGTGAATAATCAACGTCAATTTACGATACGAACCGAATTACCACTTTTGGGATACTCCAAATGAACACTTTTGCTCGATGTCTTTTCTGGGTTGGCGTCAGCTTTCTGGCTGCAATTATTGGAGGGATTGGTACGGCCGTGGGGCTTGGTCCATGGTATCAGGCTCTGAACAAACCGTCTTGGAACCCGCCGAGCTGGATCTTTGGGCCAGTCTGGTCCACGCTTTACACGCTGATGGGAATCAGCATGGGGTTGATGGATTCTGCCACTCTCAAATCCATGAAACCGGGCGTGAATCGCAGGCTCAGAACGATATTCGTAGTTCAGATCATACTCAATGCCGTTTGGCCGATCCTGTTTTTTGGGGCGGGCCTGCTCTGGCTCGGGCTGGCTGAAATCATCGTTCTGGAGATCTTCATCCTGGCATGGATCAAGCTCGGCTGGACCGAACATCGGCCAGCCACATTCCTGATCCTGCCTTATGCCGCCTGGGTGGGGTTTGCAACCTGTCTGAACGCTACTCTGGCCTGGCTGAATTGATCGCCCACTGACCAGCACAAATCATTCAGGATCTTCCGCAAATACACCGATGTGCGGCAGATGCCGGTAATCGTCGTTGAAGTCGAGCCCGTAGCCGATCACGAATCGGTTGGGAATTTCAAAGCCGGTGTAATCAGGTTCAATCGGAACAATCTGACGACCAATCTTGCGTAATAAAACGGCTGTTCGCACGGAGTTGGGCCCGCGCTGGGCGATCAGATCCTTCAAGGCGGAGAGGGTGTGACCTGTGTCGAGAATGTCGTCGAGAATGATCACATCGCGGCCGGCCACATCTGGCAGAAAAGTATCGTTGATATAAAGTGCTCCACCCACCGTGGTGGCACCGCGATAGCTGCCTGCCTGAATCACTCCCACGCGGGACGGCAACTGGATCGAGCGGGCCAGATCCGCCAGCAGCATCAGGCTGCCGGTCATCACGCCGATCAGGGAGAGCGGGCGGCCTTCATAGTCGGCTTCAATCGAGCGGGCAAGTTCTGCAATACGTGATTGAATCTGCTCTTGAGTGATCAGAATTTCCATCGCCAGGCCAGCCTTTCCATTCCACAAATCATTCAGACCAAGAATTGATGAGAGATCTTGAAACCAAGATTTGCTTAGATGCATCACTTGTGATCGGTGTTTTTAGTTTATGCAGATCGGCCTCTAAATGCCAATCGACCATGCTCAATCTGCCGAAAGGCTTGAGCATGGTCGAACTGTTTTGAAAGCTTTTGAGAGGCGTATGGAACCAGCGGATCAGGCAAGGTTCTGGCGACTGCGGCGATATCGTATGGCCCGCAGAGTGCCAAGGCCCATACCGGTGATCCACAATGCCATGGAGACTGGCTCAGGCACTTGAGTGATCGGCACGGTAGGAGTCGTTGGAGTGGTGACTGGTGTGGTGTTTTCAGCAGAGCTTGGGCTTGTCGGTGGCAGGGTCAGATTTGATAGGCTGAAGGTGGATGCCGATGTGGGGGTCGGGATCAAGTTCAGAGTGCCCGTGAAATTCGGGTCCAGATCGAGCGAGAACTTCACGATTCCGTTCGAAGCCAGGCCTGGGTCAGGATTGCCCTGGGAGTCGAGAATTGGCTGGAAACCGGTGATCTTACCAGCTGTGTCGCGGCTTGGCTCAACACCAAACAGCATGACAAGTTGCTGAACTCCATCGCCATTGCCCAATAAAACCGTCATGTTTTTCTGATTGAATCCAGACGAACCATCAAGCACCTTTAAAGGGCTTGCATTCGGGTCAGTTGGCACCACTGAAAATGCGGGCTGAACATCGGCCTGAAAAATGGTGAGGCCATTGTTGCCAGGCAGAGGTGTGAGCTGAAAGTTCGCGACTTGGCCGGCCGATGCCGTTAGATTGATACCAAGCAGGAACGCAACCGAAGTGAACCAGGCCGCTTTAGCGAGATGTGAGACAAAGGATTTCACGGTAGGGCTCCTCCTTGATTTTTTGATCCCAAGATCCTGAATCTGTCGTAACGGCTTATCCAGTA
>CAMBZY010000175.1 GCA_945872325.1 Candidatus Kuenenia stuttgartensis
ATTCAGAAAACCCCGCTCTCAGGGCTCCTTCCCAACTGGTCGTCAACGGTTGTAGGTGCTGATGGGGTCAAGAGATCCGCCAAGGGCCTGATCTCACAGCCGAAGGATTTATACTGCCCGGTCATCGGAAATGAAGCGAACCTGATGTCCGTTGTTCTGGTGGATACCAAATCGACCACCCCCGGAATCATCGGAGCCACCTCGATTGTGGGCGGATATTCATCGTCCATCTACATGAATTCCAAGGACTTATACGTATTCAGCCCTCAGTGGAATTCCGACACGGGTGATTCGACAAATGCCCAGCGATTCGACATCACTGGAACCACCCCAACCCTGGTCGCTACCGGCAGTTTCAGCGGGCACCTGTTAAACCAATTCTCAGCCGATGCCAATGGCGAATTCCTCAGAGTGGCCACCACTCAGTGGACCCAATCAGGAACCACGAATTCTGTCTATGTGTTGACAAAACAAGCCAATACACTGAATGTGGTGGGATCGATCACAGGGATTGCTCCGGGTGAGTCGATTCAGTCCGTAAGATTCTTAGGCGATGAGGCTTACGTAGTCACATTCCGCCAAGTGGATCCACTTTACACGATTGACTTGAGTGTTCCGACTGCTCCGAAGATTGTCGGCGAGCTGAAGATTCCTGGCTTCTCGCGATATCTCCAGCCATTTGGCGATGGCTATCTGATCGGGATTGGGCGCGACGCCGACCCAACCACAGGCCGAACCAAGGGCCTGAAGGTTTCTTTATTCGACGTGCGCGATGCCGCTTCGCCCAAAGAGCTTGCAAGCTATCTGTTGAGCCAGCCTTCTGATGGTTGGAGTTGGTCAGATGCCGAGTGGGATCACCACGCTCTGGGCTACTTCCCTGAACTCGGCGGCGTGATCGCCCTTCCAGTTCAAGGCTACGTCCCCGGCACGCCTGATCCGAATGCTCCTGACGCTTACGTTCCCTGGGTTTCCCAGTCCGATCTTGTGCTCTTGAAGATCGATCCGACAACGGGTATTTCTCAGATTGGGACCATCTCCCACACTTCAAGCCTGTTGCGATCGGCCCGAATTGGCGATGTGATCTATTCCGTAGCCGACTTGGACATGAAGGCTGTTGAAGTCTTGAGTGATACGATCGAAGATCGTGGAACTGTCCAGCTCCAAAAACCTTACGGCGATGGCGGCGGTGGAATCATCATGTTCTGAAACGCGACTTTTTTGTGAACCAAGGTTGCCGACTCTGACGTATTGGTCAGAGTCGGCTTGTTTTTTGGAAAATCGTTCTTTTTTGAGGTTAATACAGATTGCAATTAAAAAGTCCGGCCCTTGTTTTGGAAGTCTCTTTGAACTCTTTGACGGATTCGTTATGATGCCTCAATGCAAGAGGCTGGATTGATTAGAGTGGCTCCCCAAAAAACATGGATGGACCGATGGCCGTCAGCACGCCCCGCGATAAGCCAAATACCTATAACGCCGATTCGATCACCGTTCTGGAAGGCCTTGAGGCCGTCCGCAAGCGGCCTGGGATGTACATCGGCGGTGTAGACACATCTGGTTTCCACCACTTGCTTTGGGAAGTTGTGGACAACTCTGTGGACGAAGTCCTGAACGGTCATGCCACGCGTATCAACGTGGTCCTTTCCGCCGATGGACGATCCGCCACCGTGTCAGACAACGGTCGTGGTATTCCTGTCGATATTCACCCGAAAACCGGTCGAAGCGCACTTGAGGTGATTTTCACCACGCTTCACGCCGGCGGAAAGTTCGACAACGACGCTTATAAGGTCTCAGGCGGTTTGCACGGGGTCGGGGCCAGCGTGGTCAATGCCTTGTCGAGCGAACTTGTGGTGGATGTCAAACGCGACAATTTTGTCCATCGTCAGACCTTTCGCCGTGGTAAGCCCCAAGGCGATGTCCGAAAGGTCGAATCCGCTCGTGGGACAGGGACTTCCGTCACATTTACGCCTGATCATGAGATTTTTCGAGAGCAGAAGTTCAACCCTGCACTTGTGGCTGAAAGACTCGACGTTAAAGCCTATCTCAATAAAGGCTTGTCGATTACTTTCACAGACGAGGCCAATGGCCAGTCCACAAATTTTCACCACGCCGGTGGTGTCTCCGACTATCTCGACGCCCTTCAAGCCAAGAGCGACGAGCCACGCGTGGTTCCGACCGCCTTTCTTCTCGAGCAAGCCCAGTCAGGCGATGGACTTAGGATTGATCTGGCACTGGCCTGGACCGAAGCGACCAATGAATCCGTCACCTCCTATGTGAACACGATTCCAACCCGCGACGGTGGGACGCATGAGCAAGGTCTGAGAGAAGCGGTTCACTCGGCTGTCCGGATGTTTTTGACCAAATACGAGATGCTCAAAAAGGGCGTGGAGGTCAAAAGCGAGGACATTCGCGAGGGCCTCACCGCCGTCCTTTCCGTCTGCATGGGCAACCCCCAGTTTCAGGGCCAGACCAAAGACCGACTCAATAACATGGAAGCCCGTTCGGCGGTGGAATCACTTGTCAGGCCGAAACTTGAGGCGTTTTTGCTGGCCAATAAGTCGATCGGCGATGCGATTGCCGAACGGATCATCAGGGCCGCCAAAGCGCGTGAAGCGAGCCGGGCAGCAGCCAATCAGGTCAGACGCAAGACTCCGACCAACAACCGCTTGAATCTGCCAGGCAAGCTCCACGACTGCGACACGAATAACGCCGAAATCTCGGAACTTTTTATCGTCGAAGGCGATTCGGCAGGCGGGTCAGCCAAGCAAGGTCGGGACAGGATCTATCAAGCCATTTTGCCTCTGAAGGGCAAAGTTCTGAACGCAGAACAGGCCACAAAGTCCAAAGTGGTCGACAATAAAGAGCTTTCCGACATCATCGCCGCCCTTGGTTGTGGGATGGATGAAAAATTCGACCGGACCCGTCTGAGATACGGAAAAGTCATTTTCCTGACCGATGCCGACTCCGACGGTCACCACATCGCGACTCTTCTGATCACGTTCTTCTACAGGCACTTACGACAACTCGTGGAAGATGGGTCGGTTTATCTCGCCTGCCCACCGCTCTATAAAATCACCTGGGGCCAACAGACATTCTGGGCCGCCGACGACAAGGCCAAAGCGAACATTCTGGGCCAGCTTCCAGCCAACGCTCACCCGAACATCACCCGCTTCAAAGGCTTGGGCGAAATGCCTGCCAAGCTCCTGTTCGAGACCACTCTCGACCCAGCCCGTCGCCGGCTTCTGCGCGTTACCTTACCTGAAAATGATCGCCCCTATGCCGAACGCACCATCACCGAACTGATGGGCAAAGAGGCCGACGCCCGCTATCGCTTCATCATCAGCGAAGCCTATACCGCTACCGAAGAAGAACTTGACGTCTGATGCGTTTTAAGTGGTTGTGGTTGAGCAGCTTATAAAATCAGAAGATCGGCCAGAGTCACACAGAGCAGGCCGATGCTGATCAGTATGTTCATTTGAAAAAATGCAATGTTCACCTTCGATAAATCCTCGGGCTTGACCAGCGAATGTTCGTAGACGAGCAGGCTCGCCACGACCAGAACCCCTCCAAAGTAGATCCATCCCAAAGGCATGGAAATGCCAACACCAACCAGCATGCAGACCATTACTAAATGTAATAGAGCTGCGATTTTCAGGCTTCGGCCGATTCCAAAGCGTGCGGGAATCGAATGTAGGCCAGCCTTTGTGTCAAAGTCGTAATCCTGGCAGGCGTAAAGGATATCGAAACCTGAGACCCAGAAAGTCACGGCAAGTCCGAGCAACACGGGCGTCAGGCTGAGTTCGCCTCTGAATGCAACCCAGGCCGCCGCCGGTGCCATCCCAAGTGCCACACCGAGCCACACATGTGCCAGGCTTGTGAACCGCTTTGCCAGCGAATATCCCAGAAGCCATAGTAAAACCGGGCTGCTCAGGCGAAGGGGCCAAGGGTTTTCAGGTAGAAACATTGCTGTTCCTGCCAGGAATATCGAACACGATACCACTGTAAAAATGGCCACACTTTGGGTGGAAAGAACGCCTGATGGGATATGGCGAGTGGCCGTTCGCGGATTTTTCGCATCAATCCGCCGGTCCACGATTCTGTTGAATGCCATCGCAGCCGATCTGGCGCCCACCATGCAGATCAGAATTCCAACCCAGGGTTTGATCCCAGAAACGACCACCCCCGGCTTTGAAACCGCAAGTGCCGCCCCCATCAGCGCAAATGGAAGCGCAAACAGAGTGTGGCTGAACTTGATCATCTCAAGAATCTGAACGGTTTTGGTCGTCAGTCTGGCCATATTTTCAAGCGGTCTTTCTCTCAGTATTCAGCCTTGGTTGCGAGGCGTAACTCCAGCATCACGAAGGTTTTTAGACACAAACCAATCGCCCAGTGGAGGGAAGATCTGAAACAGGATCCCTGCCACTCGCAATGGCCAGACAGCTCGTCTGGTCACACTGATTCGGCGCTTGGGCCGATCCAGACATCCGACCATTTCCGCAGCCACCCTTTCAGGCGTTCCGAAGATCCACGGTGGCCAGCTTTCGATAAAACTTCGCTCCGAATCGTTCTTCTCAAGTCCGTGCATGGCCCTGCTCAAGAACTCGGTGCGGATCGGGCCTGGCTCGACCACCGTAACGGCCACCGTCGTGCCTGATAGCTCTCTGCGAAGCGCATCCGAGAAGTAGGAGAGCCCTGACTTGCATGCTCCATAAGCTCCGAAAATCGGATAGGCAATTGTCGAGATCGCAGAACTGACCTGAATCACCCGCCCGGCAGGCGACTTCATCAAGTGCGGTAAAGCCAGTCTGGTGAGCAGGATCGGCGCTGTCATGTCGACCTGGATCTGGGCCTGGATTTCAGACGGTTCCGTTTTGTGGAACAAGTGCGGCAGTCCATAGCCGGCGTTGTTCACCAGCACGTCGATCCGCCCCCAGCGGTCCAAAGTGGCTTTGATAAGCTCGGCAGGGGCATTCGGGTCGGCCAGGTCCAGCGTGACAGCCAAACAGTCCACCACCCCCGTGCGGTTCAAATCGTCAGCCAAAGCGTTTAGTCGAGCCGTGTTTCTACCACTGATCACCAAGCCAATACGAGGCTTGCGCGGATTAGCCACCGCTCGGGCCGCCAACTGGCGTGCGAACGATTCGCCAATGCCGGAGGTGGCACCCGTGAGAACGACAATGGTAGTCGGCAGGTTTGTATCTTGTTTATTCATAATGCTTTAGATGACTACAGGTGCAGGGGTTAGGCATTCGGTTTCGTGCCAATATAAAGTGATGCGATTCCAAACGTCATGGGTGTCGCCTGACAGTTCGTCAATCCGCGGCTTGTCATCAGGTCGAGCATTGCTTGACCGTCTGGGAATTCCAATACACTGGCTGGTAGATAACCATAAGCATTTGAAGCATTTGGAGCAATAGCCTGGCCCACTCTTGGTAAAATTCTTTTGAAGAATGCCAGATACATCCGCCCCAGAATGCGGCCCTGAGGTCGGCTGAATTCGAGGATCGCCACCCGTCCGCCAGGCATCGTAATCCGGATCAACTCATCAAGCCCGTTCACCGTGCTGGCAATGTTTCTAAGCCCAAAGGCGACAGTCGTCAGGCCTGCCATATTGCTTGGAAGTGGCAAGTGTTGCGCGTCGGACTCCACCACAGCGATCCGACCTGAAGCGCCCAGCTTCTCAAACTTGGGAACACTTCGCACAAGCATTGGCCGACAAAAATCGGTAGCCACAATCGGGTTTGCACCGTTCGATTTTCTATCGTAAGCCACAGCCAGATCACCAGTTCCGGTGCAGCAATCGACAATCGTCTGACCGGCAGGCGGCGGAGGGGCGAGCTTGGTGGTCCGGCTCCTCCAATATTTGTCGATATTAACGCTCAGAAAATGGTTCAAAAAGTCGTATCGGTGAGCGATCGACCCAAACATTTTCCGCACCTTCTGGCCCGACTTGTCGACATTGGATGTGGTCGCAGGATGGGTGGAACCGCTTGTACTGACAAGAATTGTGTTGTCTGTTGTGGTCATGGATCCAGTACCATTCCGATAGTGCAATTTCGGCGATCGTATGCAGATATTCTAATCAATGGACTTTATTTGACCATTGCCGGCCAAAAAGGTTGATTCGGACATCGCGATCAAGATTGACTATACTACGATTAGAAGCGTTCAAAACAAAGGCCGAACATCTCGGCTAAGGCTTCGGTTGATCGTCAGGAACCTCATGGGATACGTCAATTTACGCGAGTGTTTGATCGACCTTCAAAAACATGGACGACTCATCGCCATCGACGAACCAGTCGATCCGAACCTTGAGGCCGCCGCCATTTGCCGACGCGTTTATGCCGCCGGCGGGCCTGCCATCTGGTTTAGAAATGTTCAGGGATCCGCCTTCAGCATGGTCGGCAACCTGTACGGAACTTTGGACCGAACCCAGTTCATCTTTCGCGACAGCCTTGATTTTGTCCGCAAACTGGTCGCCATTAAGGTTGATCCACAATCTGCCCTGAAACGTCCATGGAGATTCGCCGGCGTCCCTTTACGTGCCCTTACGCTGCTGCCGAAGCGTGTACGCTCAGGGCCGGTTCTTGAATTTAAAGCGAAAAAGTCGGAGTTGCCGCAATTGATTTGCTGGCCGCGCGATGGTGGGGCGTTTGTGACTCTGCCGGTTGTTTATACTGAAAATCCAGATAAGCCGGGCTGGCGTTACTCGAATCTGGGCATGTACCGTGTCCAATTCAGCGGGAATGAATATCTCGATGATGAAGTCGGGTTGCATTATCAGATACATCGGGGGATTGGTGTGCATCACTCGATTGCGATTCGAAGGCAGGAACGACTG
>CAMBZY010000176.1 GCA_945872325.1 Candidatus Kuenenia stuttgartensis
AGACCTACGGCGACAATGTCGGGCTTTCTGGAAACGCCACCCTCACCACAACCAGCAGCGATATTCAATTCGGTGGAACGTTCACCGGCAATTCCAACAATCTTGACATCGCAATAGGCACAGGCAATGTCTCGTTTGGCAACAATGTCAGCGGCATTAACAACGCCACTTTCAACTCCGCCAACCAGATCACGGCCACAGGCTCATTTGCGGCTGCCAACCTGGTCCTGAACAGCGGGACACTCAGTGCAAACACCGCTTTCACCACCGCCCTGAAAGTCAACGGAGGCATCGCCAACATCCAAACCGCCGGTAGCCTCACTGGTAGTGCCAACGTGGTCAGCGGTTCCCTGACCTCTGCCAACCTGATCAGCGGAACCCTGGCGATCAACGGCGGTTCGGCCAACATGCAGACCGGAGCCGTAACCACCGGCCTCGCCACCCTGACGGGCGGCAGCCTGACCTCCAATGCAGCCTTCAATGGCGGCTTGACGGCCACCGGCGGAACGCTTTACACGATGCACAACGGAACCACGACCACCACGCTGACCCTGGCCAACGGCTCGACCTGGAACGCCTCTGGTGCCAATTACACCACCGATTTCAGCCGGATCTCGGCCTCAACGGTCATTATCGGCTCCACCGCCAACCTGACCCTGACGGCCGCCCCGATGAAGGCCCTTGATAACTTCACCCTGATCAACAATACGGGCAGTGCCGCGATATCAGGCAACTTTAATGGCCTGCCACAAGGGATTGACTACACCAGCAACGGGATGCCTTTGCGGTTTAACTATGCAGGCGGAACCGGCTCTAACGACCTTGTCCTGACCGACTACCCAACCCGCCTGAAGATCATCAGCGGCCAGAACCAGACGGCTGCAAACGGAGTCGTCTACGCTTCGAACCTGACCATTCAAGTTCTGGGCGGAACGAACAACGCAACCCCTGTGGACGGTGCCCACGTCGTCTTCACCCTGCCTGGCCAACTGACCAACATGAACATCGCCAGCGGCTATTTCAACGGAGTGAACGACCTGGCCAACCTCACCGCCAACGTTCTGACCGGTTCAGACGGAAACGTCACCATCCAGCTCTGGGGCGGTGTGAACGCCGGCCCGTTCAACATTCAGCCAGTGGTCTCTGAAAACACCAACGCCAAGGATCTGGACAACGGAAACCTGACCATGCCTGTGACCTATAATCTGGGGGTCGTGGGGCTGTCGGTTCAGAAGCAGTCGATCAATCGCTCGAATGTCCGATATCTCGACCTGGTTCTGGCCAATGTCTCCTCGATCCCTGACCTTGCGGCCCTAAACAGCAACATCGTCCTGCAGAAAATCGCGACCGCCAGCACGAGCGGAGGGGCCAATATCACGGCTACGAATATCACTCTGACCAGCTTGAACGCGGTCAAGACCACGGTGGGCTGGACATTCGACTTCGGCACGGGCGGGATTGGGACCGGCGGGGCCGATGCGATCACAGCCGATGGTGTGTATCAGTTTGCGAACATGACCGGCTCCCCAAGCGTGGGTCTCCCAAGATCTTATCCATTCCACCGCCTTCTGGGCGATGCGAACGGCGATAAGATCGTGAATACAGCAGACACCGCCTTGGTCAACACTCTGACAAGCACACTGGCCTGGCGATATAACAGTGGCCTGGCCGTAGTTCCCCAAGGCGAACTGTTTTATATCGGGGCAGGCAAATGGTCAGGCGATATGAACGGCGACGGGCGGGTGAACGCCACGGATGTAAATATCACAGGCCGATGGAGAGGCCGCCGGGTCACCTACACTTATTGATCGACGAATCCGTAACGAGATCAAAACGGGCGGCCATGGGGCCGCCTTTTTTCGATGTCCTGCAAAGTCCAGGATCACTCCCGTTGCGAAACATTTTTGGCCTTGAGGTCAAATAAATTCTAAATCAAGAGATTTTCTCGAGAATATCTGATAAGATCTCTGTAGATAAAGAAGTGGCCTTGTCAATGACCATTGATTTGGCTGAATGTCTCGAAAAAGTAGATGGACAGAGGCCTGAGCCGGGGGACGAGGTCGTGGAGCCAATCACGGAACGCGTTGATTCGAATGTTTTGATCATCCGCGTGGATGATAAATCCCGGTTGAACGAGTCACGTCCTGAGGACTTTCGCAGGAAACTCAATGAGATCCTCCAGAGTCACCCTGAAGTGCGTGGAGTGATCCTCGATATCTCCTCTGTCGACTTCTTTTCCAGTACAGCCATCGCGACCCTTGTCCTACTCAAGCGTGGTGTTTCTGCCAAGTCAGGTCGTTTGATCATCACGGGTATGCATCCTGATGTGCGCAACGCCCTTGAGATTGTGAAACTGTCGAACCATTTTGAGAACGCAGCCGACATTGAAGCCGCTCTGGAGATGTTCGGCCCCGCATGATCGTTAATTTTGTCAATTTCGGTCTGTCAGACGGATTTTCCATCCTGTTATGACTCATCGGGAATGCCTGTGAGGTCGATTACGATAGCATCATCAAATGTCGAGATGAGTACAACCCACGGCCAATCCATGTCGTGAGTTGTACAGTCGGTGCACTGGTTCGGAAATGAACCTGTCAACACCCTGCGATTTTGGCCGCAGATCGACTTTAGCAGGATGCCAGACGGAGAGGATCTCCACACCCGAACGATTCGGGCATTGTGCCGCTCGGTTCGCATATGTGTTGATATGCGTTCTGAAAATGAGCCATTTTTGTGAATGGTTCGCCCGTGCGGTTCCAGGGAGTCAAGGAGGTTCCTCCATGTCGCTTAATATCCGTCGATCGGATCGTCGCACGGGCTCATCTTATAAGAGCCAGATCAGCAAATCTGTCGAGGCGCTTGAATCACGCGCCCTCATGACAACATTACCTGCATCGCCCTTCAAATATTTCACCACCAGCAATGTACCAGTGCAAACCAAAATGCACGGTGGGACATATCAGGCTCCATACGTTGCAGCCCAGGGTGGTCAGCGGCTCTTAAACAACCTCGACAACGGTGGCAAAGTTGTTCAAGGTGAGGACCGTCAGGGCAATCAGTGGGTCATCACCGTTCACGGCCCCGGCCAAGTGGTGGTGACGGACGTGACGCCCAACGACGGTGTCCTGATGGACGATCTGAACACGATTCAGATTGTCGGTGGGAATATTAATAAGACTTACGTGACCGGGCAAGTCAGTTCATCGTCTCGCGTTCTCACAAACGGAATGGTCCAGTTCCAGCACCTGATCTCTCAGAACGGTGTGAACTCGATTATCCTGAACGGCTTTGCACTCGCCCAAACCGTGCCAAGCATCGTTCCACCACCGTCTGTGGTTGTGCCTGATATCAATGTATACCTACCAGGCGGTGTTCGCACCCTCCAAATCGCAGATGTGAACGCTTATAACAACGCAGGTGGGGTATACGACCCATTCGAGATCGTTGTCGGCGATGTTTCAGCGCCCCTGAAATTCGCTCCAATCATCCGTGTTGGAACCATTTACAACACGAACTATGACTCCACGTCACAGTCCGTTCCTGCCATACCATCCGACGACCCGGGCGTGATCTTCCAGATCTATGGGCCAACCCACGCCATCACGACAAATGCGATCACTCGCGACACTCCCCTGGCAGGTCTTGAATCGAAGTATCCGCCCACCGGGGCTCAGGGTATGACCTCGATCGCCACCACCTCTATTGCTCAGTTTCAGTCGATGGGCGGAGTGAATTACACCCGGATTGCCAAAGACAATTCGAAGTCCATCAGCTCCTTTACTGCGATGAACCACGCTGGACTGATCCACGTGGGGGGAACGGCTGACGCCTTGTCTGTCAGCACAAATGGCCCTATTCGCAGCCTTCGCTTGATGAAGGGCCTGGGTAATCCGAACGGGACATCCACGGCCACGACCACCTTTGGGACCCCAATTGGTTCCACAGGGTTCCCAGCGGCTGGTTACCTCGGTGGTCAAATCAACGCCGGTGCCATCAATCGAGTGAATGTCGGGGCAGCCAATACGCTCATGCGTGTTTCCAACAGCCCTGGATTTGCTCAGTCGCTCAATGGCTCCACAGCCTATGTTCCAACCGCTGGTAATGCCCTGACCAACTCAGCCATTACCACGAGTGGATCGATGGGCACCAAACCTGTCCATACTGGCAAGATTAAACACTTCGGCAAGACGATTCAATCGTCTGCATCAGGAGTTGTGATCAACGGCGACCTTCAGACATCCGAGCTGGCAGCTGGTTTCAACTACAACCAGTACGTCAACGGGTTGAGCCCTCTGACTGGCCCTTCTGTCATCAGAAATCTGAAGATGAAGGGTAGTCTGGTCGATTCGGTGATCTCTGCCAGCTATGCTCCGAACTCAGGAACCAGCGACTTCTTGAGTGGCCCATCGAATCAGGTCTCACCAGGTAAAGTGACTGGCAATATCAAGAAGCCTGGTCTGATCTACTTCGACGGACGTGGAACAGCCCTTGGCCGACTCGGCTCAGGTGTCTTCGCCCGCCGTAAAAATGGAGCACTTCCACCAGCCAACCCACCACTAAGCACCGCCGGCGGTGTGAATGTTCTGGGCTCGTAAGCCTCAGCTTATTTCAGAGAAATAACTCTCTAAAACGGCTCGAAAGCATCACGCTTTTGGGCCGTTTTTTTTATGTTTGAACGGAACAAAAAAAAAGCGATGAATCACCATCGCCAGAGGATCGTACCCCAGTTCAGACCAGCTCCGAAGCCGCACGTCAAAAGAAGGTCGCCCCTCTCGATTCCATTACGCTCGACAAGTTCATTCAAGGCAATGGGAATCGATCCCGCAGAAGTATTTCCGTACTTTTCGAGGTTCTTGAAAACCTTCTCGCGATCAAAACCCATGACATCGCTGGCGGAGTGAATGATTCGAATGTTGGCCTGATGCGGAATAAACCAGCGGATATCGTCGACCGTTTTCTCTGCGTGAGAAAGCACTTCGTTGGACGAATCCGCCAGGACGCGGACCGCCCATTTGAAAACGGCCCGACCATCCATCGTCAGATAATGAAGCCCATTTTCAATGGCTTCCATCGAAGGCGGAATTCGACTTCCACAGGCAGGTCGACTGAGAAGGTCTCCACCGGAACCGTCGGATCCCAACTGGTAAGCCAGCATGCCTTGTTCAGGCGAGCCAGGCGCCAAAATCACGGCCCCTGCTCCATCTCCAAACAAGGGGAAACTTTTCTGGTCGCCCGGATTGATGATCCTGATATTACAATCACCACCGATCACAAGTGCCAGCTTACTGTTCCCAGTGGCCACAAACTGGCTGGCCGTCGCAAGTGCATAGGCAAACCCTGCACAGGCCGCCTGAACGTCGAAGGCCGGGCATGTCAAACCAAGCTGATTCTGAACCTGACAGGCCACCGATGGGGTGCTCATGTCAGGCGTAAAAGTACCAACGATCAAAAGATCGATATCTTTCACATCACAGCCGACTTTTTCAATCGCTTGACGTGCAGCCCTCAGGCAAAGATCACTCGTGGCATGATGAGCCGGTGCAAATCGGCGTTCCTGAATCCCTGTCCGGTTGAAAATCCAATCGGGATCAAAACCATAAATCCTTTGAAGATCTTCATTTGTAAAGACTTCCTCAGGAACATAGTGCCCGGTGCCGAGTATTTGTACGCCTGTCAGACGACGTGTTTTGGGTCTGACGGGCTGGGGCACTTCTGGATTCATATGCCGCTGTTGCCAATGGTTGGGACTTTTTTCTGGACTGTACCGAGTTCAAAACGGTCTCCAAATCCAAAAACTGATGGTGTCAAATATAGTCCATTTTCACTATTCTGGAAAGTCCAATATCCGATTCCCACCCGTTCGATGTTCAGTAGAAGGCCAAAAACAAGATGAGTCGTCCTCATACCATCAAACTTCGAGGCGGCTGGAAAATCCATCTGGAGGGCTCGATTCAGCCTTGGAGCTTCCCTGCCCTGACATCAAATTTACAGGGAAAAGGGCCTGCCGTAAAATTTACCCGAAAGTTTCAGTCGCCTCCCAAACGTTCGCCCCAGCAGCAAACGACCCTGAACTGGGCCAAAACCGATGGCGTTGAAAGCCTTGATATCGATCAGGTTACGATCAATCTTAAAGCCCATCCTGCAAACTCCATCCTGATTTCGAGCGATCAGGAGACCCATCTGATTTCGTTCAGCCTGGACACCAATCAATTAGCTCCTGATCAGGAGTTCGGGGAGTTCTGGCTGGAAATCACGGATCCCAGCGATGAATAAAAAAAGACTCATACCGGATTCCGGGGTGGTCTTTGCCTGCCAAACTAATCCGCAGCGCGAGCAAGGGCCGCACGAGTGAATAACCACTCCAGTGCTCCGTCAAGTCAAGATTGTTGGGTAGGCAGGCGGCACAAGGCATCTCCTCTGGACATCCATAAACCCTTAACCATTGTTCTTTTGGGTTCCGGAGGAGACTAGAGAGCAAACTACCCCATTTATAAGGCTTGAGGGGGCAGTAGGGTGGGATGAATCGCTTCACCCCACCCTACATGGGCGGCTTTGTTGCTGTAGGGTGGGGTGAAGCCCACCATTCGTGGCGTGAACGGATGACGTCGATGTATCCGGTCATTCGCAAGTTGAAAATCATGTGTTTTATTGTGTATGAAACGCAATCGATGATTCATTGTAGAGACATTCTACATGGATTTGCGAAAGGTGGGTTTCACCCCACCCTACAGGAACTACCCCATTTATAAGGCTTGAGGGGGCACTAGCAATTCAACGGAACCCTAAAGCGAATTTCAAGACCTGGATATAGGTTACTGGCCTTGATGGCTC
>CAMBZY010000177.1 GCA_945872325.1 Candidatus Kuenenia stuttgartensis
CAGCCGATTTCATGATCTCGTTTCGTCAAGACGGAACGGATTGGAAAATCTGGTCTCAGAATATTCTCGAAATCCTGCCGAACTGAGCTTTAAACCAGTAGTTCCTTGACAATCCGGGCCGTCGGTGCAGCCGATGTCAGACGCTCCTCACGGCCGTTATGCTGATAGATCAGTTTGGTATGATCCATCCCCATCAGGTGCAGCAGGGTGGCTTGAAAGTCGTTGGGCGTGACCACATTTTCCACGGCCCTGTGGCCAAATTCGTCGGTCGCCCCATACGCCATTCCGCCCTTAATCCCACCGCCGGCCATCCATAATGTAAAGCCTTGTCCATTATGATCGCGGCCAGCTTCAGGGCCGGTACCTTCCGTCACGGGCAGACGACCAATTTCGCCTCCCCAGTGGACCAGAGTGGTATCCAGAAGTCCGCGAGCCTTCAGGTCGGCCACCAGAGCAGCGGCCGGCTTGTCAGTTCTTTTACAGATATCGGCAAGCCCATTTTTGATATTCGTATGATTATCCCACGGCTGCCCGCCGAGGAACATTTGGACGAACCTGACACCACGCTCCACAAGCCGGCGGGCGATCAGGCATCGCGTGCCATAATCGCGCGTGATGGGGTCGTCGATACCATAGAGTTTTTTAGTAGCATCCGACTCATTTGCAATATCAAGCGCTTCCGTGGCCGATGTTTGCATCCGAGCAGCCAGTTCATAGCTGGCAATCCGGGCTTCGAGGTCACCTTCACCAGGGTGAGCCGCCGAGTGATTTGCATTTAATTGTTTGAGAAACTGAAGGTTGCGCGACTGTACCTGACCTTTGAGGTGATCGGGAGGATTTAAATTGAAAATTCGGGGCTCGGTGGGCCTTAAAACAGTGCCCTGAAACATCGGCGGCATAAAGCCGTTGGACCAGTTGGTGACACCGTCCACCGGGAGCCCGGCAGGGTCGGTCAGAACCATGTAAGCCGGGAGATTCTGATTCTCCGAACCAAGCCCATAAACCACCCACGAACCCAGTGTGGGCCGACCCAAAACGCCGGCGACTCCTCCGTGAAAATAGCGGATGGAAACTTCGTGACCGTTGTGTCCTGTATGCATGGAACGAACGATACAAAGATCGTCAATCACCCGCGCAGTATGAGGCATCAATTCCGAGACCGGCAAACCCGACTGGCCGTGATTCGTGAACTTCCACGGGCTGCCCAGAAGCTTCTTTGAGGCTCGGTTGACGAAACTGTAGACAATCTCTCCAGGATAATCCTGACCATTGCGTTTCTGAAGTTCAGGCTTCGGGTCGAACAGGTCCACGTGGCTCGGCCCACCATGCATGAACATCGAAATGACGGCCTTGGCCTTCGGCTCAAACATCGGCGGCTTTGGCTTCAGGTCATAAAATACTGGTTTCGTGACCGGCTTGACCGTCTGTGCCAGTAGCCCTTCCTCGCCCAGCAATTGCATTAAAGCCAGTGCCCCAAGGCCCATCCCCGACTTGGTCAGGAATGATCGCCTGGATTGTTCGTCGATTTGTGGCAATAGCATTTGTTTCAATTCGTCTTGCATTGGATCAGACCCCTTTTTTATATTTTTTTTTGTTTGAATTCCTGAAAATTCAATCCTGATAGAGAAATTCGTTAGAGGCCATGAGCGACTGCCCCAGGTGCCCGAGTGCTGTCAGAACTCGGTGTGCAGGCTGATCCGCCTTAAGTCCTGGAGCGGTCGGGGCATTGGATTTGATATGGTCGCGGACAAATGCAATCGCAGATGCAAGTTCCTGCGTGCTCGGGGCTCTTGAGTAGGCTCTTTCCCAGATCGAGGCCACGGTTGATCCCAGATTTGAAGGCTCGGAAGGTGCGGCAGGAGAAGCTTTAGCGGCCTCTGAAATGCAACCGGCTGAAGTGAGTACCGGCACTGACTTCTGGTCGCTTGCCAAAGCGGCCATTTTACCGGCTTGATCCAGAATAAACGAGCCATTCATCATCATCAGAGACTGGGTGGCCACGGTGGCCGAAGTGCGCCGTTCGCAGTGCGTCTCCATCACAGGGGCGTCAAAAGCGGCCATCAGACTGACGGGCTGGCTCCGCTTCTGCTGAATATAAATGGACCTGCGACCGGATTGTCCTGAAACGACAACCTGACCTGAATCGTCGGCATCCACGCCCACAGGGGCTCCGAACATGGTGGTGTCGAGATGCCCGGACGTGGCCAAAACCCGGTCCCGAACCGCTTCCGCTTCAAGCCTGTGCACAGGGTATCGGCTCAGGAGGCGTCCATCGGCGTCCGGATCATTGGCGAATTGCATTTCATTGCGCTTCGAGCTTTGACGATAGGCTGTGGATAATACAATCTGTCTGTGTAGAGGTTTAATCCTCCATCCATTTGATTTCAACTGCGAGGCCAGATAATCAAGCAGTTCAGGATGCGTCGGCTGCTCCCCCAACCTTCCAAATTCGCCTGCCGTGGCCACAAGTCCCCGGCCGAAGTGGTGCATCCAGATCCGGTTGGCCAGCACTCTCGCTGTCAACGGATTTTCCGAAGATGTCAACCAGCGGGCAAATGCAAGTCTTCTACCTGTGGAGTGGCCTGACGGGATTTCCGGCTTCAATTCCAGGGCGCTTCCGACGGGCCTCAGAACTTCAGGAACACCTGCTGTAACAGCCTCCAAAGGCTGTCGATAATCGCCACGATGCAACCGGTGGGTGGCCGGTGCTGGCTTGCCAACCGGCTCGTCGTAGATCGAAAGAAAATTCTCGACCGGTTTTTTCGCCCTTATGGCCGCAATCACCGCGTCCTGCTTCTTCAATTCCTCGGTGGCATTGGGTAGATATTGATAAAGCACTCCAGGACTGATTTTTACGCTCGGGTTGGAGTCCAGTAATTTATTCATTTCCGGAGAACGCTTGTCCGGAGCCGTTTCAGCCGCTTTTTTCAATTGATCCCGCAGTGGCTGAGGATATTTTTCAAGTTCCTTGGCCAGCGCCAGTTTCATTTGCTCCGCTTCGTATGCATTTCGCTTTTCGGCCAGCGGCTTGATTTCATTTTCAATCTGAGCCGATTTATCACGATCTTTCTGTGTGTAAAGCGAGACAAGCCGTGCGCCCGGCTGGCGAAATCCCTGCCAGTGCAAGCCCGGTTCAAACATGGCTCGAAGTCGGAAATAATCGACGTGCGAGATCGGGTCATATCGGTGGTCGTGGCATTGCGCACAGGCCACGGATAATCCCAAAGTGGTGGATGTGACAACCTTTACGGTATCGGCCATGACCTGATTCCGCGCGATTTCCGAATAATCGGCAGCCGTCGGGTCGGCCGGCATCCTCAGAAAACCGGTGGCGGTCAGAAGTTCAGCCTGAGATGGTGTCAGATTATTCCACGGACGTGGTACAAGTTCATCCCCGGCAAGCTGTTCCACCAGAAATTGATCGACCGGTTTGTCGTCGTTGAAGGCCCGAATCAGCCAGTCGCGATATCGCCAGGCATGGGGCCGGTCGGTATCGGCGGCCGATCCGCCGTCGCTGTCGGCATATCCGGCGGTATCCATCCAGTGACGGGCCCAGCGTTCGCCGTATCGAGGGCTGGCCATCAGGCTGTCCACAAGCCTTTCATAGGCGTCAGGACGGCTGTCAGAAAGAAATTTCGAGACCGCTTCAGGCGTGGGTGGAAGGCCGGTCAGGTCGAGCGTGATGCGTCTGATCAGGGTGGTTTTGTCGGCATCGGCTTGAAAGTGGAGCCCAAGAGGCGTCAGTTTTGCGAGTAAAAAGGCGTCGATCGGGTTGCGCGGACGTTCAGCCGGGATTGCCTTGGGAATGGCTTGCGAAATGATCGGCTGAAAGGCCCAATAGGCACGCTCTTCGGCGGTCAGGCCAAGAGTTTTGCCAAGCGATTCAGGGGCAGGTTCCGGGCGGGCGGTTTTGGCGCCTGAGGCGATCCAGGCCTTGATTTTAACCAGCTCCGCAGGCGTCACACCGGCCCCTTTGGGCGGCATTTCGCCATCAACAATACGCTCGACCAGCAGGCTCTCATCGGCATGGCCGCGATCAATTGCCGGGCCCGTCTTGCCGCCGGAAGCCATTGTGCGGACAAGTCTTAAGTCAAGGTTGCCTTTTTTGCCTTCCACTCCACCGTGGCAGTCCAGGCAGTGGGCTCGAAGGATCGGTTTGATGTCTTTTTCAAAGGTGAGGTCGACCGGCTTGGCCGATCCCGGATCAATTTTGTCGCGATCGGCGGCTTGTACAATCGATGGGACTGTGGCGGTGATGACCGCTAACGCCAGTATGATAAGTGATTTATGGTAAATCATGGCGTTGATGTTCCGTGTCGTTTGGTGAAAAGTCGGCCGGGAAGGAGGGGATGGCCATTGGAGGGGGCGCGGCGGGATCAGAGACTCTCTTCTAATGTTAAATATATCCGATCTATGCGGTTTCGGCAACCCAAGAGTTTTGGGATGCAGGTGTAAAGCCGGGTTTGTTTAGGATCAGGCCGACCCAAACACTTTGTACGAACTTTTCGACTTTGATGTGTCACAAATTGAAAGCTGCTCCCGTAGAAGTCGCATAACAAACGTGTGATCCATCAAGTGGCCTGAATCAAGGCAAATGCGATGCAAGGATGCAGAATCGTGATAGCCTCTGGTTCGGAATCATTCACATGTCTCACGGCGATTGCAACTGGCCTGTTCCCAAGTTGACAGATTACAACGATAGCGGATAGTATTGCGATCAGGAAATCTCTGCGTATATCACACCAAAATTCGCAACGAACCTCGTAAATCTCATGCTTAAAAAAGGATCTACCGTGAATCGAAGAAGATTTCTCACAACTAGTGGTTTGACTTTGCCAGGAGTCATGGGCGGAAATCAAATCACAAAAGCTGCTACGAGCAAGCGTGTGATTGTCATAGGTGCGGGCATGTCGGGGATCGCTGCCGCTAAAACTCTGGTTGCAAATGGTCATAATGTGGTGGTTCTCGAAGGCAGGACCCGAATTGGGGGCCGGATTGCAACGAGTTCGTTTTGGACAGATACGCCTGTGGACCTTGGTGCATCGTGGATCCACGGGCCAAAAGGGAACCCATTAACACCGATTGCTACAGCGTGTAAGGCGCCGACTGTCACAACGCTCTCCGGTTCCCAAATTGTCTATGATACCGCCGGTAAACCGCTCACCTCGTCTTCTGCGAAAGCTTTGGAAACGCTTCGAAGGAATATTGGAAATGCGATTTCAAATGCGCAAAACACGTTAAGAACTGATATCAGCCTTCAATCCGCAATTGAAACCGGTGTGGGATGGTCGAAAAAAAAGCCTGAAGATCAGGCCAGAATGCGCTATTTGATCAATAGTGATTACGAGCAGGATTATAGCGGGAGTAGCAATTCTCTCTCAGCCATGTGGTTTGATGACGATTCAGAATTTTCAGGTGAAGATCTGTTGATGGTCAAAGGCTATAAACCGCTCACTGATTATCTCTCTCAAGGCTTGAATATTCAGCTTGGTCAGAATGTAAAACGAATTCGAGTGGTCAGTGGGCTGGTTTATGTGGACACCGACACGACAACCTATGTGGCAGATAAAGTGGTTGTCACTCTCCCGCTTGGTGTTCTGAAATCAGGTTCCATTATATTTCAGCCAGGCTTGCCGGTTGCCAAGCAAACGGCGATCAACAAACTTGGCATGGGAATTTTAAATAAATGTATTCTACGGTTCCCATCGGTATTCTGGGCCCAACAATATGACTGGCTGGGCTATATTCCAGCATTGAATGGTCAGTGGGCCGAATGGATCAGCCTTTCCCGCCAACTCAATCAGCCCATTCTCGTCGGTTTCAATGCCGCTGATTTTGGCCGTCAGATTGAATCATGGACCGATGCACAGATCATAAATAGCGCCATGACAACATTACGCCTGATTTATGGGTCAAAAATTCCTAATCCTGTCGGATATCAAATCACGCGATGGGGGTCTGATCCATTCACCCTGGGCTCTTATTCATTCCTTCAAGTCGGTTCCACTCCCAAAATGCGCGACGATCTGGCTGCCAATATCAATCAGACAATATTCTTCGCTGGAGAAGCCACGAATAAACTCTATCCTGGGACTGTGCATGGCGCTTATCTTTCAGGATTGAAAGCGGCAAAGGACATTCAGGCTGCTCCGTAAAACCTGTTACGGAACAGTCAGGGAATATTTTTTGATGTCCAGAGGAACAGTGGTTGTTTTCCAGCCGGGATTGGCGATAGCCCCGGTTGGTTTTCTAAGCGGCGAAACCGGGGGATAGCGACTCTTACCTAGCCGGGCTTGGCGATAGCCCCGGTTCATTCTCTTACGCGAACCGGGGGCTAGATTCATAGCAAAAAAAACAAGGATAGAGACTCTTACCTGGCCGGGCTTGGCGATAGCTCCGGTTCATTCTCTTACGCGAACCGAGGGCTAGCGCCCGGCGGCTAGATTCAAACCAAAAACCCAAGGCTAGCGCCTCTTACCTAGCCGGTCTTGGCGCTAGCCCCGGTTTATTCTCTTACGCGAACCGGGGGCTAGATTCAATCCCAAAAAACCAAGGATAGAGACTCTTACCTAGCCGGGCTTGGCGATAGCCACGGTTCATTCTCTTACGCGAACCGGGGGCTAGCGCCCGGCGGCTAGATTCAAACCAAAAAAAACAAGGCTAGGCCAAAACTAAAAAGGCATCCAATGGATGCCTTTTTAATCTCTACTAAATCAGATTAGCATTCAAATTTAGAAACCAATTCCTTCAGCTTCGCTGTGAACTACTGTCAATTTAGGCCCACGACCAAAGAGAGTTTTTCTATAGTAAATCATTG
>CAMBZY010000178.1 GCA_945872325.1 Candidatus Kuenenia stuttgartensis
GATCAAGT
This sequence comes from Candidatus Kuenenia stuttgartensis, assembly GCA_945872325.1. Taxonomy (GTDB): domain Bacteria; phylum Planctomycetota; class Planctomycetia; order Isosphaerales; family Isosphaeraceae; genus QWQI01. The sequence goes on from CAMBZY010000178.1 coordinate 9, forward strand.
CGGACAAGGACTTCGATTTTCTGATCGTTCCTGGCGCAGGACACGGGTCGGCTGAAACACCTTACGGTAGCAGACGACGCATGGACTTTCTGGTTCGACATTTACTTGGCGTTGAACCACGTCAGAATTAATCACTGCACTACAACCGCTACAATCGCAACAACTCCTTTAATCCAAACGGTTGTACCAGCTTCAAGCTCATTAAGTTTGTCTGAAGTGATTCAAGTTGTCGATGAAAATTGGTGTAGGAGAGCTCTCATAAACAGGATTTTGAGAGCGATTGCAGTCTCAGGAGGAGAATGGAACTCATGAATTGTTCTCAAATAAAACAGCTCCTCCAATACGGGTTGGCCATTTTTACACTATTATGCATTTCAAGCGAGTATTCGGAAGCTCTAGCTCAGGAACCAGTACCATTTGATGCAGCGGCGTTGGGGCTTGAAATTCCAACTGTTTCGCCAGGCGATGGTGTCGCGTTACCGATTGTGGCGAATACGATCGCAGCTCCTCCGGGAGTTGCAATGCCAGAGGAAATGGTGATGAATTCGCCATTCGACGTGGCGATGGAGTCGATTTTTGGGGAAGCCAATTCCGCTAACTGGCGGCCTTTGTCGGCGAGGAATTTCTTCTCGGAAGGTTGGAATCAACCGTTTGTATTTACACCTCGATCGACTTCGGGAGCTCCTCGACAGGGCTGGATCAATTCGTTTGATGGTGTGATGTATCGTTTGTGGTTTAATGCGTTTGGGTACAGGCAAAATGTCGGGAAAAATGGCAACACCTATTTTTCTGACTGGACAATCTTCGTTCCACTCAATCGCCGTCTGGATATCAGGCTCGATATTCCTTATGTGAATACAAATAAAGGCGGCACGAATAATGGCTATATCACACAATTTGGTGATATGACTCTGACCAGTCGGTTTTTACTGCATGAAACACTCGACACATCGGTGATTGCGGTTGCTGCAACGTCAATCCCAACAGGCCAGCCTGCAACGGGTGGAGGTGCCACTCAATTAGGAACGGGCTTGCAATTCTGGCATGCGATGGAAGATCGATGGGTCGTTCGCGGTGGTGTGAATGTGATTGTACCTGCAACGAACAGGCCCGATGGAATTCGAACAAACGGAAATGTAAATATGGCTCTGGGCAAATATATCACAGAACCCGGCACGCCCTGGTTTGGCGACATGGTTTTATACACCTCAGCCAATTTAATCACATCGGTTGACGACCGTGGCCCCAACAACACGTTTTTCAGTCTGACACCGGGTTATCGTGCGGAAATCACCAATAATTGGTATCACCTCGGTGGTGTTGAAGTTCCCATGGTGGGCGGCCCCTCGAATTACACTTACGGCTTGCAGTTCTGGATTTTAAAGGTTTTTTGATGTCATCACAAATGATCGTTGAAATTGCTGATATCGAGGACCCTCGGCTGGATATCTATCGCTCATTAAAAGCAACCAACAGCACGCGAGACTTGAATCTCTTTGTGGTGGAAGGTTCTCTACTGGTGGAACGGTTATTGCAATCGCGATATGAGACCGAGTTTTTATTGACACATCCGGACTGGATTAAAAACCCCAGGTTCCCGATTCCGAATCATGTCAAAGTCTATTGTACCAGTCGCCAGATGATGACCGAACTGGTCGGCTTTTCGTTCCACCAGGGAATTATGGCCTGCGGAAGGCGTGCAGACTGGCCGACTCTTGGCGAACTTCTGAAGGATCCATCGCGGGATCTTAATACAATCGTGATTTGTCCTGCGATAGACAATCCGGAAAATCTCGGTTCGATTGCACGAACGGCTGAGGCTTTAGGAGTAGGTGCCATCATCGTTGGAACGGCAAGCCCTGACCCGCTTTCGAGAAGGTTAACGCGTGTATCGATGGGAGCCACGTTGAAATTGCCAGTTTTGAAATACGAGAATACGCACGATGCACTTGACGAATTAAAAGCAGCTGGTTTTGAATTTGTAGCAACGCTTGCGGATCATGGTTGCAAGGAGCTTTTTTCGTTCCATCGGCCTGAAAAAGTCGGACTACTCCTGGGCAGGGAACGAGAGGGACTTGCTCCAGAGTTTGCGGAACGAGCGGATCACCGGGTGACCATATCGATGGTTCCGGGAGCGGATTCGCTGAATGTGTCGGTAGCAGCCGGAATTTTCCTCTACCATTTCAGCCAGTCCAAGCATGTTTTATAGGGCTTTAGGTTGAAAATGAACGGTTGCCTTGTAGCCCTCAGGCCCATTTTCAGGATAAGATATGGCCATGTCGGTTGAACTCAACCGTGAACATACATTTCGCCAGGTTTCGAGACCTGGCGTTCACTAGACGACACTTCGCGATTCCAAATCATCATGAGCAAGCGGATTTTCATCTCAGCGGGCGAACCTTCCGGCGATGTCCACGGCTCGAATCTGGCCAAGGCCCTGAAATCGCAATGGCCGGATGTGGAGTTGATCGGCTTTGGTGGCCCGAAAATGGCCGAAGCCGGAGTGAATCTGAACTATAAGCTCACCGACCACGCTGTGATGGGGTTCGGTAAAGTGATCGGAAAGATCGGGACCTTTCTCGGGATTATTAAACAGGCGGCCACGATTTTTGATGAGCAAAGGCCCGATGCGGTCGTGTTGATCGACTACCCAGGCCTGCACTGGTGGATTGCCAAGCGGGCCAAACAGCGTGGAATTCCCGTTTTCTATCACGTTCCACCACAGCTTTGGGCTTGGGCTGGCTGGCGTGTGAAAAAAGTGAAAGACCGGTTCAGCTACCTGTTTTGCAGCCTGCCGTTCGAGCCAAAGTGGTATGCCGATCGTGGTTATCCTTATGCAGAGTATGTCGGCCACCCGTTTTTTGACGACTTGGACAAGCGTAAGGTGGACGAAGCCTGGGTGGAGCAACAAAAGGCCCGGTCGGATCATTGGCTGGCGATCTTGCCAGGCTCGCGTCAGCAGGAGATTGAGGGCAATCTGCCGATGATGATCAAGGCCATTGAGCGGGTCTCCAAAGAACGCCCGGACGTTCGATACGCTGTGGCGTGTTTGTCCGACGCTCACAAGGCCAAGGTCGAGAAGGTCTTGCACGACCATCCCCTGCCCGCCTGGTTTATTGATCGGATCGAGCTGTTTGTCGCCAGAACGCCTGAAATTTTAAGGCTTGCTGAGATGGCCTGGAGTGTCAGTGGGTCTGTGAGTCTGGAGCTGATGTACGAGACGGTGCCCACCGTGATTGTTTATCGGGTGAAGCCGATCCAGATGCGGATGAGCGATGTTTTGCTCAAGGCCCCGTTTATCACTCTGACAAACCTGCTGGCCGGGTGGGATGTCATGCCTGAATATCCAACAGAGGTTGATGTGGATAAAGAGATGGCCGACTGGGCCCTGCTCTGGCTGAATGATCCGACGGAAGCCAAGCGAAAGCGCGAGGCGTTGGCAGCCTTACGTGATCAATACTGTCAGCCAGGCGCGTCCGTGACTGTGGCCGCCCGAATCGCCCAGATTCTTGAAGCTTGGTCGAAGTTGAAATAACTCGAGCTTTATGGCTTAATCATAATCGAAGAAATGAATCCAGGGGCGATAAATCATCGCCCATGGATTTATTGGTCTGAGACTTTTAAAACGACGGATTATATTTCTATCGTTGCTTGCATCAGACCTATTGATTAAATCTTATTTACGCATGATGAATTACCTGATTTTTTTCAGGATGTAATTCAGCCCATTGATGGCCTTAGCTGGCTTCAGCTCGAAAGTATAATTACCATTCACTGGGGCCACAAAGTTCCAGTCCTTGGCTGATTCTACTTTCAGGTTATACATTCCTGCCGCTGCGTTCTGAATTGAATAGAAGCCCTTGGAATTGGTTACGGCTGTCGCTTCATTGGAAGTGATGAGCCGAATCGTGAAATTCGAGAACACACCTAAATCACCGTAAGCACGATCCTGAACCGTCACAGTCCATGCACCGCTAGGTTTTGTACCAAAGAATTTGGACATCGATTCGTATGGAATGAACCGGGTTCCGTTCAGATTCCTGGCGGGTGGGATTTGGTTGTCGGCGTATTCATCGAATGAGAAATTCACCAGGTTTTGGCTATTACTACCGTTCCGGTTTAGTAATATGACAGAGGTTTTATCAGGTGAAATCAAGGTGATGATCAAGTCGCCCACATGCGAATGGGTTAGATTTAGACCAACCTCAATTCCAGCAATTGGCAGAGTCAGACCAGTGATGTTTGCCGTTTTAGTGACAGTCCTCATATCGATCACCCGATGATTTTGAGTGATTGATGTGCCTTGCTTGTTGATGTAATCGAACACGTTGTTATTATTGACATCGTTGTAGACTCGAAGTCGGCCCAGACCAGCCCCATTCGTTCCATCAGTGATTTGGCCCATCAAAGCATTTTTGGGCAAGAACGTGAAATCGACGTTCGCCTGATCGTCTGGGAGAATATTGACAGTTTGGGTTCCATTAGCCGGACTTACGGTGATGCTGTTCGCTGGAGAACCGGAGAGCAAACTGATGCCCATTGTTGTATTTGAGGGCAATCCGGTGAATTCATATGTACCATCTGAGGCTGTTGTTGCAATTGGTTCGAACGCTTCTCTGCTGCCGCTATTATTGAGGTCAGCATAGACATTTAGACCGCTGTAAGTAGTCTCTCCGATATCGTACATATTGTTTGCATTCAGGTCCGAATAAGCTCGTCCAACGACCTTGGCAGGTTTGGGGCTGATTTTCAAAGCATCATAAATATTCAGACGCCCACCTGTGACAGTCTTTCCATCGAGAGAAGGTGTTGGCACGGCTGTTTGAAGCAGAACATCACGAATCTGATTCGCTGTCGCTGTGGGATAAAGTGACGCATAAAGTGCGACAGCCCCAGCAACGTGAGGGGTTGCCATGGATGTACCATCAAAAGATGCATAAGCTGAGGTTGGAACGCTCGAGTAAATTCCTGACCCCGGGGCTCCAATATCAACTGTGGTTGCACCGTAACTTGAGAACCATGAAATGGATCCATTACTAGTAATCGATGCCACGGAGATCACCGATTCGAAAGACGCCGCCGTTTCGGTTGAAGTTCCAGAAAGCGTCGAATAGCCCGAAGGATAATATGGGCTACTATCATTATTCGTAGTAGAATTTCCAGCAGCAGCAGCAAATATAATATCGGCTTTTGCTTGTCGAATGATGGCGTCCTTCAAGGATTGCGAATAACCACCGCCGCCCCATGAATTATTGGTAACGACCATATTTATCCCATGGCGTTTTTTCAGGTCAGACATGTAGTCAATGGCCCTGACGGCATCTGCTGTTGTGCCACCATTAACGTCAAGAAACTTCGCAGAGATGATCGTCACATCCCAATTCACACCGGCCACACCGATCCCATTGTTCCCTTTACCACCAATCGTTCCCGCCACGTGAGTTCCATGATCGTCATCCACTGAATCATAGACGGTGTTGTCATTGTTCACAAAGTCCCAGCCGTTAACATCATCGATATAACCATTTCCATCATTATCAATCCCGTCAACCAGATCGTATGGATTCACCCAGATGTTATCTACAAGATCTGGGTGAGTGACTTGAATCCCCGTATCTATAACACCAACAAATACCGACTTGGACCCTGTAACACCTTGATTCCAGGCTTTTTCCGCAGCGATTCCATAAGTATTTGTGGTGCCTGCTGGCCCAACGGGCGTAGGCGTATCGTCTCCAGACATGCCCCAGAGTTGACCACTTGTGTAGTAGGGATCGTTACTCACCGCACTGGTCGTATACAAATAATCTGGTTCTGCGAAAGCGACATTCGGTTGCCTGGAAAACCATGCCTTTGCTGATTCTACCGATACCGAAGTAGGAAATTGTATTAATTCAAGAACTCCGGAGGCGGAACTACTGCGAATTTCGCGTTTCAAGTCCACTCCAAAAGCATAGCGATTCATCGCACGAATCTGGCTGCTGGTTTGAGGCTTGTATTGAACCAGCAATTCACCTTTCACATACGGAGCAGGACTGACTCCGGAACCAGGACTTGGAACGGACGGCGAAATGATTGCAGGCTTGGATGTCGCACCAGGTACCGTGACCGACAGTACAACTCTCTCTTCAAGGCTCTCAACAACACGACTGAAACTTAAGTTCCGTCGCGTTTTAGGGGTTTTATTCCCATTCGTCGTAATTGAATACGGATTCGAAGCTTTATTTGATCTGAAAAACGTCATCGCGGTTACCTCTCTGCAAGTTTCATAGCTGAGGATGAAAATCGTCACGCCCGACACAAAAGTTCTGGGGGAAGAAAACGGTGCTTCTCGCAGGTCAAGATTGAGATCTTGCATTCACCCAGAAAATCTGTGTCGCCAAATGAATACTCGTCAATCTTTTGGAAATCTCATTGATCGATAAAAATAGAATACCAAAAGAAACCTCCACGTTAAAGTCATGACTAAACTGTAATTCATATTACAACCACCACCCCCTTGCAGAGTAAAATTGATAGGTATAATCACCAACATATAAAACGGGAGTAGCACGGAAATTTGGACAAAATCACGGTTATTTTTTTCAACTTTTTGCCAAAACAAGGAACTCATGTCTCAACCTTTTACTATATAACACGTTATATAAACCAAGAAGGACAGGCCAAACAGCCCGCACAATCCGTAGAAAACACCCACCCCTGCATACTGCTATAACTTACACACCAGATTCTTTCTGCCCAATCTCGGGCTGAACATCCGGTTCAAGCCTGAGTCGCCGGATTCGATTCGGGTCTGCCTGAACGAT
>CAMBZY010000179.1 GCA_945872325.1 Candidatus Kuenenia stuttgartensis
CCGAGCCACTGCCGCGCATCCTCTTGGTCGTGGACGAATTCCAAGAGCTTTTCAACGAAGACGACCGACTCTCGACAGACGCTGCTTCACTGCTTGACAGGCTTGTCAGGCAAGGTCGGGCGTTTGGAGTTCATGCGATTCTTGGCTCACAAAGCATGGCCGGTGCTTATGCGATTGCCCGCAGCACGATGGGCCAGATGGGTGTACGAATTGCGCTTCAGTGTAACGAGAACGATTCCAGGCTGATTCTGAGCGAGGATAATCCAGCCGCCCGAATGCTCTCTCGCCCTGGAGAAGCAATTTATAACGATGCCAACGGGCTTGTCGAAGGCAATCACTTGTTCCAGGCTGTTTGGATTTCCGACAAAGATCGCGAAACGCAATTGGCCGCGATTCATGCGGAAGCCGTTTCCAAAGGCTGGCGCAGGGCTGAGCCGATGATCGTGTTTGAAGGTCAGTCGGCGGGCGATTTGACACGAAACAAAGCGATCAGTCTCGCATTGAATCCGCTTAAGGGTGGCGAGGAAGTTGTTACAAGAACAGCCTATCCATCCATGTGGCTAGGTGAATCGGTCACGATTTCCGATCCTCCAGCGATCGTGTTTGAGCGTCAACCGTCAGCGAATCTGATGATTGTAGGACGTCAGAGTCAGGAAATCAGGCCGATGATTGCGGCTGGATTGTTAGGAGTGGCTGTTTCGTCTCCCAAATCAAAGGTTCGAGTTGTGGAATCGCCGGCAGCGGGCGAGGCGTCACTGAAATCTCTACTGCAAGGCTTGCCACTGGAAATTGAGTTTGTCGAACCTGCAAAACTGAAGGCAGGTTTGACGGCATTGTGGGAAACTTTGCACGTTCGTCAGGATGACGGTACAAAAGCAATCGATCCGATCCTGTTTGTGGTGAGCGATATCGCAAGGTTGCGGGAGCTGCGAAAGTCGGACGATGACTACGGTTTTGGCGGGTTCGGCTCATCCACACCCGCTCCTCCATCTGCCACAAAAATGCTGGGAGAGATCCTCCGCGACGGGCCGTCCGTAGGAATTCACACCATCATGTGGACCGACGGTTCGATCAGCCTTCAGCACACCACGGAACGTTCAGCTCTGAATGAGTTTGGGACGATTGTGATTTTCCAGACGACAGCCGGCGAGAGCACGCACTTTCTGGACAACGTTTCGGCGTCGAAACTGGACAGAACTCAGGCTCTGCTGGTGCGTCCATCGGAAGGCGAGACACTGAAAATTCGGCCTTATGGGAAAGTTGAGCCACAAGTCTGGAACGGTTGGATGGAGCGGCTGAAGAAGTGAATCCGGGCCATTTCAAAAGCTCAGGACTTTTATCAGCTTATGATCAGGCCGGAAATAACTTCCCGATTTGGGATGGTTTTAGTTTTCGGGCCAACGGCCAGAGATCATACCGCCCACTCCGAAGGACTGGGAAGATCTTTTGCACATATGATTTGCTTTTCGGCCTCAAAGGACGTGATTGAAGCCCTTGAGGTCTGAACCAGACTTTTGCCGCTCGCAAGAACCTGCCCTTCGGGCCGGGACTCGTGAGCGACCAAAGACGGTTCCACGATTTTTAGGCCGCTATTTCTTCGTTTTAACTCTTCGCACTGGGCGATTGGATCTCAGACCGTGCCAGAAAACAGACGTCATCCAAAAATCGGAAGTGACGCCTGGCCTTATTCCTAAACTACTAAAAATTAGACAATTCTGTAGTATTTTGCAGCCAGCTTGCCTATAATACTTGTTCTGCCCATGCTTTGCATGTGGGCGGTCGGTGGAAGCCGAAGTGTTTGATTCAAAAATCAGGGGAATTTCATCATGAATCTTCGTCGTAATCGGATTGCTTTCGTACCACAGGTTTCTGGCCTTGAGCGTCGTGAGGTACCAGCCCAGATCGGACTGGCTCCTAAGGTTGCCATGGTCCATGCAGCAAATTCCAATAATATCAGTGTACAGCCAATCAGCGTACTGGCTGGCAACTGGAATGGTGTTTTTAATGCATCAGCCTATGGGGTGAGCCAATTTCCCAGCCTGCCTACTGGAATGACAAGTCGCCTTGAGACAACCATTCATGGAAATAAACTGACTGGAAAAATCACCGGCGGATCAATTCCAAATGGCTGGTCATATACGATTACGGGCAACAGTAAAGGCCAATTGAATCTCTCGATGGCCGATCCGTTAAATCCATCAATTGTTTTAAATGCACCTGGCAAGCGTATTGGTGCTGCCGCCTGGGCGTTTACCACCACCGAAATGCCAATGCCGGGTAATCCAACCTTCCGCATTGTCTTCGCCATGATCAATCGGAACACTTATGTTGAGAGCACTCTGATGGCTCCCAAGGGCGTTGCAACTCCAGTGTTTCATCCGTTGTATTCCGTGACGAATACACGCGTTGTTAAGTAAATAAGCCTGTGCCTGCATGGGTATAGTATAAAGATGGCCCTTGGCTGGAGTTCATTCTGGCCAGGGGGTAGTGAAACCAGGCGTTTTGTGATTTCTGTCAACGACTTTAAAACTCAATTTTCGAATGGAATTTGGTTGGTTCGAGGGATGGTCTGAATGTTTTTGATATCTTAATCCCATGTTCCTCAATTCTCAGAAATTGTTATAATCCTCTTCCATATCAAGACTCTCCAAAACCACAGGAATGTTGCATGTCTACAGATCGAATCATCACGGAACGCGTTGTCTCGGCCATGTTTGATCAGAATGCTTATCTGGTCTGGAAGCATGGTGAAACGAAGGCGGTTGCGATTGATCCTGGGTTTGACGTCGAATCTCTCATCAGCCTGATTCACTCCAATCAACTGACTCTTGCTGCCATTTGGCTGACCCACGGGCATGCGGATCATATCATGGGGCTGGAACGGCTGAAGAAGGCGTTTCCGGACGCACCAATTGTGATTGGTGTGAACGAAGCTGCATTGCTGACAGACCCGGAATTAAATTTATCGTCCCCGATGGGCTTCCCGGTGGTTGCTCCAAAAGCCGATCGAACTGTGGTGGATGGAGAGCAGTTTGAAGAGGCTGGAATGAAAGTTCGGGTGCTTGAGATACCCGGCCACAGCCCCGGTTCTGTCGTGTTTGTGATTGAAAATCCGAAGCCAAACATTGCATTTGTGGGTGACGTGATCTTTGCAGGCTCCGTGGGTCGGGCCGATTTCAAAGGTGGAGATGGCCGGCAGCTCATCACCGGAATCCGCACAAAGCTGTTTGCCTTTCCCGACGACACCCTTCTGTTTCCAGGCCATGGCCCATCTACCACAATAGGCCGCGAGCAACAGACCAACCCCTATGTGGGCGATGGTGTGAAACTCGAATTCTAAGCCAATTATTCCGATTGGGCCTTGCCCAGTTCTGGAACCTCTCCGGGCAGTTCCTGAAAACTGTCAAAGCACTTCTGCATCGCGGCTTTGAGACCTTCGTAGCGGGCCGATTCGACCGTAAATTTCAGCTCGTAATTGAATCGCTTGCCTGCAAATCTCCATTCGTGAATGGTCATGGCGAATGGGCCTCGCTTGACCTCGACCACCGTTTCCAGAGCCTCAGCTCCAGAAGCTGTTTTCATGACTTTGCACGACTTCACCACACAGCCAGGCTCGGCGGCTTCGAGGTCTTCCGGTAAGGTTTCGGCGAGCTTTGCGTAATCGAGTTTGCCCATTTTCGTGGCCACCACCAGCATATTATCAGCCCAAATGCCTTTGGGAACTGCGTTGGCATAGAGCAGGGCGGCTTCATTGGGCGCGAGCAGGGGGGCCCATTTTTCCGGCAGATCCACGGCGAAGTGAAATTCAGTCTGGATCCAGCGGTTGGTCGGAGCACCGTTGACTTTGGCTGCACCTGAGTCGGGCGTGGAGTATTCGGTGGATGCGATCACCTGCTCGAATTTCTTTCTGGCTTGGGCCAGCGTTTCGTCCTCAACATTCAGGACATATCCATAAAGGTGCTTCCCACGAATGATCCGCACGGTAATTTCGTGCCAGATTTCGCCATCAGGGAGCCGAAATTCCCACACCGTTTCCAATCGTTCCGGCATCCCCAGAGCCGATTTCGGCATGACTTCATTTCGAACGAGATTTCCCTTGCGATTGCCTCGCTTGGAGTTGGTGTCGATTCTGGTGCGATATTCGTCAAGCGATTCCGGAGCGATTGCCAGTTCAAGGGCCATGATTCCAGGCCTGTCCGGGAATTTCGGCTGCGGAATCTGGCAGACAAAAACGTACTCGTTTTTCTCTTGCTGAAGGATCGGCCATGCTTTTGGCAATGGGCTGGTCACTCCATATCGAGGGCTTTGGAAGACTTCGCTTGATGCAGATTTTGAAGTGTCTGTGGGATTCGCCTGGCTCAGTGCCGAACGTATGGCCATCGGCGTGCAGAATGTGAAGATCAAGGCGATGAGGCAAGTGGAACGTGGCATCAGGCGGGTCTCCGGGTGGGTTCGAGTCAAATCATTGTAACCGATTCGTCTCTGTAAAAGACACGCCAGAGATTGGTTGGGATAGTTCTAGACGATCATTCTGCAACAGGTTAAGCTGCCTGTAACAACACAGGATCAGGAATGCAAAGAAGGAGGCAGGCGTGCCAGTGCCAGAATTAAAGAGTCAGAATTCGATTCCGGAAAGTGCCCAATCAACTCCTCAAATCACTGTCGGATGGGTGGCCTATACCCGCCGGCGAATCATGGCAGGATTTTTTGCGGCACTCCCATTATTCATCACAGCCTGGATTGTTGGGTTTATTTACAACTTGATGACCTATTCCGTGCTGAACCCGACACGAAATCTGATCCTTCGCGTATTCGGATTGACGCCCGACAAAGATGCACCCTGGTGGTGGCAGATGGCTGTGGCGCCTGGACTGGTGATGATCCTGTTGGGGTTGGTCTTATTCTTGCTGGGCGGGTTGGCCCAATCCCGGATCTATCGTTCGATTGACTGGTTATTCCGAAATGTGCCGATCGTAAAGACTGTCTACGACGCCGTATCAGGCTTCGTAAAAAGCCTCAGTCAGTCCGGCTCCAGCGACAGTAAGTTCGAGAAGGTCGTTCTATTCAATTTCCCCAACAGTCGGGTAAAAAGCCTTGGATTTGTCACTGGAACTCTTATAGACAAGCAGACTGGGAACTCGATTTATGCCGTCATGCTGCTCACGGGAGTGATGCCGCCTACGGGCTTTACGTTGTTCGTGCCGGTGGAGGATGTGATTGAAATTGACTGGACACCCACTCAGGCCATTCAAGCCATCGTTTCAGGTGGAATCAGCATTCCGGATGAACTTCGATTTGAATGAGCGGATGCCGATCAGGAGGCAGGTTTCTGAGTCTGTTTGGAGTCAGGAATTCGCACAATTTCCAGACGTTCTTCTGTGGTATGACCTGCCGACGGATCTTCAAGCCAGATAAAACCGTCCGATTCCATGCGACCCCGCTGGCCTGAATCCTGCCAGCCGTTTTGGCCTGCACGCAAGACTTCAATTTTCCCTTCGGAACTTGCTCCCAGAATCTGGCCCTGATCGTCGACCAGCCGAAGTGCTACTCCGGGGACAGCTTGACCGACGGAACCGGGTTTATTGGCGATCTGATGGATCTTGCGGTTGGCCTGAATAAAGTCAGGGGCAGAGGCTGTCAATAGCCCGAATTCAGGGTGCTTCCAGTGGCCCAGGCTGAGATCGACCTGATCTGGGAGTAAAGGTACGTCCGGAATCATTTCGCAGGCGTATACGATCTGCTCCAGAACAGCTTGACGAAGTTCAAACGCTTTAATCGTAGAGGGCAGGGGTGGGCCGAAGCTGATCCCTACCTTTCGGCGCAGCCCTTTGGGCCACTTCTTGAAAAACTTGCCACCCGAGAAGCTGAAAATCGATCCCCAGACACCAGCCAGCCCAACGGTGACCACCACCACATTGGGTTTATCCTTGAGGATCATCTCCACCCCTCTCAGGAATGGATTCATCATACCGCTGCGGCAAAGCTGGGCTTCAGGAAAAAGGCCGACCGTTCGGCCACTGTCGAGGGCGCTTTTCATGGTATCCAGAGCCGCCCGTTGGGCCTTCGGTCCGTTGGCCGGGATTGGGATGACGTTCATGCGTCTGGCCAGCCATCGGAAGCCTCGTATGTCGCAATAATCTTTGTTTACCAGGACGGTGATCGGACGAGGGCAGACGGAGGCAATCAAAAATCCGTCGACCCAGGAAACATGGTTACCAGCCAGCAGGACAGGTCCTTTTCGAGGCACATTTTCAAGACCTCTGACATAAATGCCATATCTCGGCAACATCATCAACCGGAATAAGGGCTTGATGGACCACGGTAGGAGGGCCGCCCAGATGGCGAATAAAACCAGGCTGAGACCGGCTAGAATCAGGATTGACCAAAGAATGACCAGAAAAGTGTGCATGCAAGCGGTTCCAATGGATTATGAAAAATGTCAGACTGACCAGACTTCGTCGGTGGTCGGTTTTTTATGTTTGTGATCAAGCCAGGGCCATGCGGCGATGGCAAAAATATTGATTGCGGCAACGATGAGGAAGGCCGCTTTAAAGCCTTGTGAATCGGCAAGGGTGGACATGAGCCCACTTCCGAGAGTCCCCAGATTCTGGAAAGCCATGATCAGGGCGAAGCTCGAGCCAGGCCAGTCGGGATCCGATTCATCCATGGCCATGGAACATGCCAGAGCATCAAGCCAGCCAACGCTGATCCCGAACAGGATTCCGACAATCATGGCCGTGGTTTGACCAGTGATGAATGCAAACAGGATGGTATG
>CAMBZY010000180.1 GCA_945872325.1 Candidatus Kuenenia stuttgartensis
AGGCAAGTTCGTGGACAATTTCAAGTTGTTCAGGAGTTTCCGGCAGGCGGCTTTCGATCAGGTCGCGTTCAATCGGCCCAAGTTCAGCCTCGCGGCCCTTTGGCATGTGTCGAAGTCCAGAAAGCCCATGTCTGACAGCGTTTCCGGCAGATGTGGTATCCATTTGAGGTGATCGTTCTTCCATCGGCAATGTTTAATTAAGCGGCTTCCATACGAGACGATCCCGTATCGGTCTACAGTATATCTCGTATAAGGGGATGAGGTGTTGTATCGAAATCAGAAAAAACGTGGAAGTGTATGTGTTACAAGTGGTATTGGCGGAATTGTTTCTGATATCGCCTGAAATATCTGATTCCAGATTCATGATATAAAATTAATTCTTGAATAGGGTTGGGGTTTCGGCCTGAAGGGCCGTGATCCTAGAGCCCAGGCCAGCGGCCTGGGGACTGGTACGACCCCATACGTCGGTTGTGGCCTGAAAGGCCATTTTTTTGTCTTTGAATGTGCCGCTCAAGATGTTGTGCAAACATTGTTAAATATTAAATTACGACCAAATGCATCGTTTTTGCGAATATCGCGACCCTTCAGGCCGTAATCAATTTTGGGGCCTCGCAAAGACCCAGGCCGTTGGCCTGGGCTCTAGAATCACGGGCCTTTGGCCCGAAAGCGATTGTGCTGGAGAAAAATCACACCGAAATCTGGTATGAGCCTTAAGATCATGGCCAGTGGCCAACCCTAACCCTCTATGCGGGTCAGGGTTCCACAACAACCATCACGTCACTCAGGCCACTGTCGATGAGCGTTTGCCGGTTCCACCGGGAGCGGCTTTGGCTTCGCCCTTGTCTTTTTTCTCAAACTTCAGGCCGCGGGTCAGGACTGCGAACGGATTGTCTTCCGCCTTGCCTTTTGACTTCATGTAAAGGTAGTCGTCGTAGCGACATGGATAGACAGTGAGCTTGCCGTTATCGACTTCGATCACTTTGTTGGCCACGGCTCTGATAAAGTGTTCGTCGTGCGAGATGAAGCAAAGGGTGCCTTCGAAGTTGTTCAGGGCTTCTTCAAGAATATCACGGCTGGCGATATCCAAGTGGTTTGTCGGTTCATCCATCATGATGAAGTTGTGTGTAACGGTCAGAATTCTGGCCAGACAAAGTCGGGTTTTCTCACCACCTGAGAGATTCGAAACCGTTTTATCGACCGCTTCACCGCTGAAAAGGAACGCTCCAAGAGTGTTTCGCAGGAGTCCTTCGCTTGCTCCTGGATGCACCTCCCGGATGCTCTCCAGAACGGTTGATTTCATGTTCAGAGCCTCGACCCGGTGTTGGGCAAAGTACGTCTCAAACACTTTTGAGCCAAGGGTCATCTCGCCGCCCTGAGGCTTTTGAATTCCGGCCAAAAGTTTCATCAAGGTGGTTTTGCCAGCTCCATTAGGGCCGACCAGAACCACTTTGTCGCCACGTTCTATGGTGACATTCATGTCAGCATAAACGATGCGGGTTCCATAGGCGAAGTCGATATTCGAGAGCTTCGCCACCACCTGACCGCTCCGAGGCGGGTCAGGCAGTTTGATTCTCACTGTGGCATTGTCCGATTGTGGAGCCAGAATTCGGTCCATTTTGTCCATCGCCTTCAAGCGGCTTTGAGCCCTTGAAGCGGTGGCGGCGTTGGCGCGATTACGGTCCACGAAGTCCTGCATCTGCTTGAGCTTTTTCTGCTGGCCTTCAAATGAGGCTTGATGGACAGAAAGGCGTTGCTCTCGCTGGGGAATGTGGTCCGTGTAATTTCCAGAATAGGTATAGAGTTTGCCCAGCTCGAGTTCGAACGTTTTGTTGATGACCTTGTCGAGAAAATCACGGTCGTGGCAGGTAATCAAGATGGCTCCATCGTAGCCTTGCAAGAATTCTTCAAACCATTTGACTGAAAGGAGATCGAGGTGGTTTGTGGGTTCGTCAAGCAAGAGCAGATCGTGATTAAAAGCGAGGAGTCCACCGAGAGCGAGCCGCATGGCCCATCCGCCGGAGAGGGTCGCCACGGGAGCGTCGAGTTGAGGGACAGTGAAGCCGAGCCCCATGAGAATGGTTTTGGCGCGAGATTCCATCTCATATCCACCGGCTGAGGTGAATGCCTCCATGGCATCGTCATAATCGTCAAGTGCTTTGGGGTCACCGACTTCAAGGCCGGCCATGACCTTTTGCAAGCGATTGTTGGCCACGGTCCAAGGGCCCAGGTGATTGAGCATGTTCTCAAAGACGGTGCCTTCTTTGAGTGGATGGATCTCTTGCGCCAGATAGCCGATAGAGCATTTTCGGTCACGCATTTGATCGCCGCCGTCGAGCGATTCGGTACCGAGGAGAACTTTATAAAGGGTGGACTTGCCGGCTCCATTTTTGCCTAAAAGGCCGATCCGGTCGCCGCGATTGATAGAGACATCGATGCCGTCGTAAATCGTCTGGTAGCCGAACCTTTTCTGGGCATTGACAAGTCGTATCATCGCGGAATCTGTGACCTCTGAGAAGGGATGAGACCGCACCGGACATAGCGTCGTGAAGTGACGTACTCATGCGGCATGATCGACAGCAATCGATTACGTACAATAGTATAACGGCTCATGCCCGAATTGAGAACTCATGAGCGTTCGGAATCCCTGGCTGGATCTATTTGATGTTTGTGCGGTTTTTTTGTCAGGCATAAGATGGATCTACTCGGAGAATCCACCGCTAAAAAAAGCGCTACAGACGGCGATTTCCGCGAGATCACAAGAAATACAAAAGCCTGTGGTTCAATGACTTAGAACCACAGGCGTCTTGATTTAGCGGAGAGGGAGGGATTCGAACCCTCGGTACAATTTCTTATACACAGCATTTCCAGTGCTGCACCTTCGGCCGCTCGGTCACCTCTCCGGCGAGACCCATTAAACCATGTTCCTCTGACAAATTCAACGTCAAGTTTCGATGATTTGAGAGAGTTTGATGGATTTGTCGTCTCAATCAGTTCTTTTTAGCCGCATTTTTCGACTTTGCGGATGCTTTTGCCTTGGCCTCGCCACGCAGTTTGTTCAAGTTGGTTCGTTGGGCTGGTGTCAGGACAGCCTCGCTGTCGGACAGAATCGTTGCACGAAGGGCGGCCAGTTCGGCTTCAAGCTGGTCGAGCTTCTTTGCATTCTTTTCGCGGATCGAATAAAGCTTTTCGCGTTGCTCGTCGCTCAGGTCGACCTGTCCAAAGTACTGAGGCACGCGGCGAAATTCCGCAGCGGCTTTGGCTGGCTCTGAAGTCTTTGCAGCAGGCGCTTTGGCGGTGTCTTTGGACTTGGCAGTCGCTTGGGCCAGAGTTTCTGTACCAGTCATCACTGAAATGGAGAGGCCGAGCAGTAAGGAGCAAATCAAGTTGGATCTCATCGGGAACGATCACCTTTCATCTATCAATTGAGCAGACGTTTGCGGGACTTTTTTGTCAGAACCGATCCTGTGTACAGATTCACAATGAATTTAAAGGATCGGATCTGATCCATCATCTGGCACCCTAAAACGGTTGTCAAGTGTTCAAATGCGAACAAATCTTGGCTCGAGAGATGTCGATTCCGATTAGTCTGGCTGGAAGATGTTTTTCTTGGTTGTTTACGCCAGATGCCGGTTCGGATTATGATGCCATCTAGTTATCAGTCCGCTTTTTGGAACTTCTGGAGATTCTTTCCCATGTCCACTGATGCAGGTTCGCAACCCGTCGAGCAAAAAATCCTGGTTTCCGAAACCCACCAACACGCCCAACGCGTCGTGCTGTTTCAGTACCCCAAAGTCGTCTTTATGGTGCCATCTTTGGTGGCAGCTTTGGTTTGCGGCATTCTCATGTCCATCATGGGGATCGACCTCAAAGTGCCAGATAAAGCCGAGGCTGCTGGAGAATTCTCGGCCTTTCTCACAAAACAAAATCTTGTAGGGGTGGTCTTCCTGACCGTTCTGGCAATCAATCTTGTCGCGATGTCTGTCGACTTTCCACGATATTCTGCGCTGGCACTTGTTTTCGGTGGGACCACGTTTGCCCTGATCTTTCTGATCGTTAACGATAAATATGGGCTGATTGACCCACTCAAGCGAATTGTGAGCGAAGTCTATATTGTCGCAAACGCGACATTTTACTTTCTCTTCGCGGCCATCCTGATGATCATTTTCCTGATCGTATACACCACCCGCTGGATGGATTACTGGGAAGTTCGGCCAAACGAAATTCTTCACAACCACGGGCCACTCAGTGACCAGATTCGCTATCCAACCTTTGGCCTGAAGTTCGACAAAGAAATTCCTGACATTCTGGAGTATCTTCTGATGGGTTCTGGCCGACTGGTTTTCAAGGTTCCAAACGAGAATCGTTCGATTGTTCTCGATAACGTACTTTGGATCGATCGCAAAGAACGCCAGCTTCAGGAAGTCCTTGGCGAAATGGCTGTCCGTCTGGATGTTGATGAGAAAGCCAAATCGACTAGTGTCTGATTCAAGATCAGATAGAACAAGAACTTAAAAACGCGTAGAGGTGCTGCAAACCGTTGCACCTCTACGGAAATCAATCAGGCTGAGAGGCTTGTGTGGATGTGATGAGTTGCGCCGTGAACGTATCAAACTCAAGATTTGGATCCAGCGGTTCCTGACTGGGATCCTGACGAATCAATGTTGGTTTTGCGTCATGCCCGTTGGCAGATTTTTGAGACAGTTGGACTGATGCAAGCTCGATAAGTTCTTCTCTGATAATGGTCTGCAAAACATCTTCGATATTTTTCAGGCGTCGGGCCACTTCTGAACCGTCAAGCGTTCGATGGTCGTAAATGATTTTGATCAGAACGTTTCCGTCAGGACTGATCGGACCGAAGTTGAAAGTGCAGGTCAGTGGAGAGATGGGGTGGAGGCTTTCGGCGCCTAACACTCCATAGGAAGTGATACCGAAAGTGCCCATCCGCTTGGCGCGTTTATCGCCTGAAAAGTTGAGACTTGTCCACCAGAGGATTCGCCGCAGGAAAGTTGGAAGACGTCCGATTTTCAAGGCACGCCGGTACATCCCAACCGTGTTGACAGGTATATCCTTATAGCGTTTCAGGGCGACCTGAAGTTCTGTCAGGGACTGCTTTTCAGGGGCACGGAAATGAGCGAAAAAAAGGCATGGCTCATCTTCGTACTGGCGTTCGATTGCGACGGAGCAGATGCTGAATGGGTGGTCATAAAACCGGAGCCATGGGTAGCGTATCAGGCTGCGACGAAGTTGTGGATGGTCTTGAGCAACTATCGCAAACGCTTTCATAAAAAGTGCAAACCAGGAGATGCGCGGATTTGTCGAACGGCGGATCGTTTCCAGATCTTTGATATTGATCATGCGCTGAACCGGTATGGACGGCACTTGGCGAGCCTCGTGCATTAAGTCCATAATGATCCGACGTGATGCGGAAACCGATCTGTATAAGCCGCGTTCCTCGTGCATCCATGCACCTGTCGTTAGAACCTGGACCAAGAATCTCCAAACTTCACAGATCACTTTTCGGCATAACTGTACCAAAAACTACAAAGTTGAACAGTCGATCTGAATTGGAGAGCGATTGTTGACGCACATAGAAGACTTCAGAAAATCCGCCGATCAGGCGTTTTAAGGTGTTTGATTCGGATGATATACACGCATTTCTTGCCACCAGTGGCAGGCACATTTGGATCCCATGAGATTGCAGTGGTTGCGGATATCCTCCGCGCTACATCGGTGATGTCGGTGGCGCTTCATTCAGGTGTTTCGGAAATTTTTCCGTGTCTGGAAGTGGAAGAAGCGAAGTCTCTGGCGGCAACGATTCCGAGTGCCCTGCTCTGTGGAGAGCGTCAGGGGATCATGCCGGAAGGGTTCGACTTTGGGAATTCGCCAGGCGATTACACCGTGGAGCGTTGCCTTGGAAGGCCGATGGTGATGACCACGACCAACGGGACTCGTGCATTGATGGCATGTTCTTCGGCAAAAACCGTTTACACGCTTTCGTTCGGAAATATTGGCAAAGTTTTTGATGCGTTGAAATCGTTGGATCAGCCGATCCATCTGGTGGGATCAGGGACGGATGGGCAGATCAGTTGGGAGGATTCGCTCGCTTGTGGGATGTTGGCGCATGCCTTGATTCAGGCAGGTCACGAGCCGGGGAACGATGCGACTCGAATTGCTATCTCGCTTTATCAGAATGAGTTAGGGTGGCTTAATGTTCGGTCTGTGGGTTATCAGCCGCAGTTGGTCGGAGTTCTCAAGCGAGGTCGGGGTGGTCAGCGTGTTTGTGAAATTGGATTGGAAAAGGACATAGTTGAGGTCGCTCGTCTCAACGACTTTGATATACTAACTGAGGTCATTCCCAATCCATGGCGTGTCGTTCAGTCCAATATGGTCTGAATTGCGGCAGGCATTTATGATAAGCTGACAGGGAGTTGCGACCGGTTCGCAAAGATCAGCTTTCAGACCCATAGGCTTTTGAAGAGGATACCATCGGTTATGAGTTCGCTTGATATGGAAAAGTTGGTGTCGCTGTGCAAGCGCCGAGGATTCATCTTTCCGTCGAGCGAAATCTATGGCGGTATCGGCGGATTTTGGGATTACGGCCCGCTCGGCGTCGAACTCAAACGCAACATCAAAGACGCCTGGTGGCACGACATGATTCGCACCCGCGATGACATGGTCGGCCTGGATTGCTCGATTATTATGAACCCGCGTGTGTGGGAAGCCTCCGGCCACGTCGGCGGATTCTCCGATCC
>CAMBZY010000181.1 GCA_945872325.1 Candidatus Kuenenia stuttgartensis
CCGGCGATAATTTTGAGGCCAGCCGGAGTGATGAGCCCTTGATAGGGGTCGAAAAGCCGCTTTTGTCGAGGATCGATTTTGTGAATCATGGCGAACGCAACCCCTTGTAGTGAATAGGGATATCATACCAAAATCGCCATCTAAAATCAAGTGTAAAACATTGATTTAACACAAGAATAGAGAAGAAGTTACGGCGTAAAAAGAGGCTTGTTTAGTTTTGGTGGGGACGTCATGAGAAGCTTTTTGAAGCCAATCAGACAGACATCTCACGCCTGTTGCAAGCCCGTCAGCGGTTGATTCAGCTCGAGAATTCGCGCCTCGATGCCATCTGGCAGGCCACACAAGCTCAATCCGACCTGATGCTCGCCGTTGGTGCTCCATCCGTGATCGGAACCCTCCCGGCGGGTAGTTGAGAACCTGACTTTGGCTTATCCCAAAATCGTAACCTGTAATCAAGGTGTGATGCTTGAATATAGAAGAGGTTACGGCGTAAAAAAAGTCGAATTGTATTTTGCCGTGGACCTTTGACTTGGTCTGGGTTATTTTTTCTTGACCTCTGTCTGGTTTGGAAAATCGGCCTGATATCGCTTGAGCAGGGTCGGAACGTCGGGAGCGATATAGATGCGGCCTTTGATCTTCTTGGTTTCTCCCGGTTGAAGTCCACCGAGCCTGAAATCCGAATGAAGGCAGACCACCACGCCTTGAAACAGCTCCTGATAAGGGTCAAATGCAACCCCAAAGACGCGGGACCGATCTCCTGAGAAACAACCAATCAGGCCGTTGCTTGGCACCAGCGGGCTGAGTGGACGCGGATTCACATCATCGCGATCAACACCAATCGGGCACCAGACCTGACCAGGAGTGTATCGAGCTTCTGTGGCCCAATTCTTTGTCGGAAAGCTGGCCAGTTCACCTTCCAGAAAAATGAACGATTTTTCCAGGTACGACTCCTGTGTCCCGCCCGTGAACTTTGCAAGGCGAATGCAAGGCTGTGCCCAATGGGCTTCGGAACGCTTCTTGTTCGGGTTATGAGCTGTGATCTCAAATCGTACTTCGTCGTGAGTGGAACGAATCTCATGAGTCACACGAACACCGTCCGTGAGAGTATCCTGGAGCTGAAGATATGTCTTATCGTCATTCGATTTCAAGAGTTGAGTCTCATGGCCGACCACCGTGTGCCGGCCCCAGTCTGCCTTGGTTGAACCAGCCCTGCAATATGCTTCAAGATAATTAATCGTGATTTCCTTGCCCTTCAGCGGATCGCCGGACAAGGTCAGGATATTATTCACCCACTGCATTTGAATCGGCCGTGCATCGGCACCAAAACTGGTCTGAAATGTAAACAGAATTGCAACTGCGAGCAAGTGGTAGTTTATTGGACGCATGAACTGGGACTCCTCTTTGATTTGTTTCGACCACAAAAGTCATGGCCGTAAGGGTGTACTTCTACCCGATTTTTGATATTGATCCAGCAATTGACTGAGTTTCTCAACCATTTGAGGGTTGGATTGATAGAGATTATGCGACTCCGCTGGATCGTTTTCGAGGTTATAGAACTGGCCTCGATTTCCATTTCGGCCCACATCACCAGGAGCGATTGCAATAAACTGGGGCATTGTAAATCCACCCGATCCAATCCCCTGGATCAGTTTCCAGGGGCCTTGTCTGATCGCAAACATCCCGATCAAGGCGTGATGCACCGTGGCTTCCCGGATCGGTTTCGAAGGTGGTTGGGGTTGAAATGCAGCCGAGATGTCGTAGCTGTCCTCTGCGGCTTCATTTGGTAGTTTTGCCCCTGTGATTGCCGCAAAAGTGGCCATCAGGTCCACCAGGCAAATGTTTTCCTTGCTCACCGTATTGGGCGTTATCCTGCCGGGCCAACGAATTATAAATGGAACCCTGTGGCCTCCTTCAAAGGTGTCGCCTTTCATTCCTCTCCATGGACCGCTGGAGAGGTGGTCGTAGCGATCCATGACCGATGCCGTTGGGGAATTCGCTTCCGCATAACCCGGCGAGCCGTTATCGCTGGTGACGATGACAATGGTATTTTTCAGCATCCCATTTTTTTCAAGGGAGTTCAGAACCTGGCCTATGCTATCGTCGGTTTGATGCACGAAGTCGCATGCCTCTCCAAAGCCGGTTTTTCCACGAAACTGGGCAGAGGGCATAATCGGTTGATGCGGAGTTGTTAAGGCATAATACAAAAAGAATGGTTTCTTTGATGGGTCGGCAGCACGCTGATCGAGATACCACTTGACTTTTTCATTGAGCATGGATGGCGTATTTTCGATTTTCCAAGGGGCGAGCAAGTCGCTCGAAACACCGGGAATGGTCGGGGCTTTGCCACTTCCAATCATGATCGGCTTGTCGTTTTCGATCAGGCACGGGTCGGGGGTCATTCCGACCATCCCAAAGAAATAATCGAATCCTCGCGTCGTTGGGCCATCCTTGATCGGTCGGGTCAGGTCAATTCGCTTGACAAAATCCTCGTTCTTTTCCTGCTCTTGCGATATCCCATTCGGAGTCGCCCACGACCAGCCCAGATGCCATTTGCCAAATGCAGCCGTGGTATACCCTTGATTTTTCAGCATGTCGCCAAGAGTCAGGCGATCAGGCTCAATCAAAGCCTTGTCCCAAGGGTTTAACACTCCAAGTTTTAACCTCGTTCGCCAGGCGTAACGACCCGTAAGAATTGCATATCGCGTGGGTGAACAGACTGAGGTCGGTGAATGAGCGTCGGTAAACCTTCGCCCCTCTCGCGCCAGTTTGTCCATATATGGAGTCGGAGCCTTGGATTGAGGATTGTAGCAACCAACGTCGCCATAACCTAAATCGTCTGTGAGAAGTAGCACGATATTGGGCCGATTGTCCGATGGATCCGCAGGATTCGCATTTGTCTTGTTGTTCGAAAAAAGAATCAAACCAGCCATAATCAGGATATGAAATCTGATGAACCGTTCCATGTGTTTATATGCTCTCATGATATGGATGATTCTCATGCAATCCTTGCGAGTTCCGTTTCGTTGGAAAGGCTTCACGAAACAGGTTTGATCAGATGAAATTGATCAAGAGTTTCGCCGTGTTGGTCGAGTTGCAATCCGGTCAGCTTTTCGCCATGGACTTCCAGAATAAAAGTGCCGATTTTTCGAATTCCTCTGCCCATTTGTTCGCCTTTGGCGAGTTTCACCATGGCTGGATGGCTCAGTTGAGTGCTATTCGGATTGGTGAGATCAGCCGGTTGTTCACCGCCCGCAGTGCCGGTCACAACGGTGATCATTCCTGTTTTGGGGCCTTTTTTCTTGTGGATTGGCGTTGAGACACCATCGGAATTTGACTTTAAATGTTTTTCTGGATCAAATGTCGATCGGGGCCCATAATGGCCATCGATTAAATAGGTTCTTTGATAGGTATGATCGTGACCTGTCAGAAATAGGTCTGATCCATGATCTTCCAGAATCGGGAGGATTTTATTGCGAACTTCGACCAGAAAACCGTTTGTGTCCGATTCATATTTTCCGTCGCAATACGGTGGAAAATGATTGATCACAACGCGCCAGTGCTGCTTGGTGCTGGCGAGATCCTGCTTGAGCCATTGAATCTGAGGGCTGTTTTCTGTACGCCATTCGGCCTTCCATAAATCCAGAACCGTAAAATGGATGTTTGCGTAGTCCCAGCTATAGTAATTGGTGGAATTTGAGGCTGTTCCACCGACTTCTCCATGAGATGGAACCGTGAAAATACTCAGATAATCGTCGGTGATTTCATGATTGCCGATACACGGCCAGAGCGGTAAATTCTTAAGCTCATCCTCATAGACCAGAAAAAAACCGGATTCATACTGGGCATCTGTGCCATGACTATATGCGTTATCACCCAGTAATATCATTCCATCGAGTTTTTCCGTTCTCGACTGATATTTCCGAAAGCCATTTCTGGCAAAAAGGGCTTTTGTCGGATTGCCTGTGTTGACTCGGTTGGTGCCACAATCGCCGAGCACCAAGAATCGGGATTTTTCGGTATTTCCGATCGGGCCTGATGTCTGGAAATGATGGTGATCATCGATACCAGCCAAAACGGCCTTGGAATGTTCTATCGCGTAATAGTACTTGTGATTTGGCTCTAAACCGACGATCTCAGCGATCCAGTCCATGCCTTCATGTAACTGGGATGGAACCTGCTTCGCCTTGGAAACCTGGTTCAGGTCATTCACGGATGGCCCGAATCGGACGATTCCAGGTTCCGTGGTTTGGTTGGTACGCCAGCGGATTGTGATGCGGTCGGGACCTTGAGACTGGAGGTATGGACGCCTCCAAAGCTCCAGGCGAATCCGCTCCGGGATGATCTTTTCATCCGGTTTTGGAACGGGCTGATCGGCTTTTTTCAGGACGGCCCTTTTGGCTGAAAAAAGGCTATCAACAAAAGGAATCTGCAGGAATCTTCGACGTGTATTCAGAAACATGATTCAAGTGCTCTACCTGCAGAAATCCTTGGAATTCTCGCCATCCTTTTATTTTGATGTGATATCAAAATTTGCCGAATCCGAGCCCTTTTCAGGGACGTCAAATGAAAGGGTGGTTTCGTCGTTGTATTTCAGGGGAATCACCAGCGACGGAGCCACCTTTGATTTGGTGCTTTTCCGGAGTTGTGATTTCAGGGCCTTGATTTCCGCAACGGGATCGTAATTCTCACCACGATCGTCTGATACATCCTTGCCTTTTTGATCGGCTGGCAAAGACCAGATGCGGACTCTGCATTTGCCAACGACAGCACCTGCGCGCTGTCGTTCGGAAAATGTAGAAACACTAAACTGACCATCTTTGTCAGAGATCCCAATCGATTCCGGGCCTGGGTAGGGCTTGTCAGCGCCACCCATCGGCTCAAATGAAATCCGGAGACCTTCCATGGGCTTGCCATCAACCTGAATCCGTCCTGAGACAGGAGCCAGCTTGTAATTTTCTGACGATCCGCAGCCGCTGATGCAAACGCCAAATGCGACCAGGGTTGCGATTCTATTGAAATTCATCACCATCAATCTCCGGGAATTCAATCAGATCAGATTTCTGAGTGGGTCAAAGAGCATCGGCGCTGATGATTTCGCCGCCGCGCATCGTGGCCAGATTCTGGTAAACAATCGCGTCGATAAATCGCTTGATTGTTCGCACACTGCCATCGCCCATCACGAAATTCATGACGCCCGGGTGAAAGCTCGCAAATGCGCGGTTACAGCGGTTTGCAGCAACATATTTTGTGCATAAGGCGTAGTCAGGAATCCCACGCACGCCCTGGCTTGGCCCGGCTGAACCCAGCGACATGTAACCCCAGCTGGCAGGCCACATGGCACGGCTGTTGGAGATCATGGTTGTGGCATATTCGCCGACCATCATCGTATTGGATGTTCCATCGCTGATTTCGGAAATCCTTACATTCGAAATTCCACCAACTCCTGCTGCCGTCAGAATCCCGCGTGATTCAGGCTGCATGGCCGAACCGAGTTGATCGATGAAAGATGCATAATCCCAGAACAACTCTGTACCGGCGCTCGGGGTACTGTATCGGCCTGATACTCCCTTGTAAGAACCCGGAGCGATATTTGTGTATGGGGTTGCACCGCCACCGATTCCAAATGAAGGGAATCGTACGTCGGCTTGGATGTCCGATGGGCAGACATAGCTGTTAAGCTTTGTGGAGTGAATGGTTGAGTTCTGGATATGCCAGTTGTGGACGTCCGAATTGTAAGCGTTAAACAGCGGGGCCTGCTCAATAAATGGCAGAATTGCAACGGCCCAGCCCACGTAATTCGAACGTAAAACAGTTCCACCAGTCGCTGCGAAGGCATCATTCGCATACAGACCGCCTGCGGGGAAAACATCGTTTCCACTGAGGTAATTATGCATACCAAGGCCGATTTGGCGAAGATTATTGAAACATTGAGCCCGCCGGGCTGCTTCTCGAGCGGATTGAACCGCTGGCAAAAGTAGTGATATCAGCACGGCAATGATTGCAATCACCACGAGAAGTTCAATCAGGGTAAATCCCCGATTTTTAGAGTTGAATTGTGCGCGCATTGGTCGGGAGCTCCACGAAATTGGATTTTCGGAGGGGGAGGAGGAGAATCGTTCTTTGAGACATTTAAATGACAGACTTGCGTCATCATCTGCTGGGCTGGGATTGATGTCAAGCAAAAAATATGGTTTTTTTAAGAAATCCGCAAGTTATTTTTATGGAATGGCTTATGTTAAGAATTTGTGTGTTTTTGACATTTCTTGAGATCAAGTTAGGTGATTGTAGAACCTTTCTTCCGGTGATGAGGTCGTTGCGGAGCATGGCCGTGTAGAACGCGCTCTATGCCAGGCATGGCACCCATTCGAGGTGGAAGTGATTTCGGTCGTAGTAGCATGAGATGCTGGTTATCTCAATTTACACCTATATTTCAGAGGGAATAATAGAAAAAGCCTTGAAAGCAAACACCGCCACTCTCAAACGCGACCATAAAACCGCATGTTTTACTGATCTCTTGGCTGACTCCATTTCAAAAAATGTCATGGCGTTCGCTGAATCTGTTGGTCCAGATTTCGTGGACGGGATGTTGCAAACTGGCCAGTGCGTGGTTAAAGTTAAATTATATAGGAGAGCGACCATGAAAACCGTCATGATCAAAGGTGAAGTGCTGGCCGATGGGCACTTGCGGCTCGATGTCCCCTGCGGACTGCCCCCAGGCCCGGTTGAAGTCTGTCTTGTCATTCAGCC
>CAMBZY010000182.1 GCA_945872325.1 Candidatus Kuenenia stuttgartensis
AAGGATTTGTTCTGGTCAGCATATGCTCGGGAACCGATGGCGGACGAGATCAAAACAGCCTTGACCTTCATCGCATCGAAGTCGCCAGAGAAGCGTAAGGATGCATGGGAAGATATTATCTGGGCCTTAGTCAACGCCAAAGAGTTTCAATTCGTCGATTGATGTTCAATGCCAAGTAGAGTCAGGGCTTACGGGCCTGGTATTCTGGCTTTAAGGGCGGTGGAGGGATGTTTAAGAGATAATTCCATACGGGCTTGCGATTGGTCTTGGACGTTGGCCAAGCTGTTATGCCTTGAAGCTTTAGCTTAGGATCAGGCCGAAAATAACTTCCGATTTTTAGGTCAATCGTGGCCAAGCAGAACATGGCTGTTAACTAGCCGGTCTTGGCGCTAGCCCCGGTTGGATTGGATTTTGTTGGGTTTATCTAGCCGGTCTTGGCGCTAGCCCCGATTCATTATCTTCTGCGAACCGTCGGCTAGACTCATACATCCCGGTTATTAATCTTCTGCGAACCGGGGGCTAGCGCCCGGCGGCTAGATTCAAACCAAGAAACCGATGGCTATCGCCTCTTACCTAGCCGGTCTTGGCGCTAGCCCCGGTTCATTGGTTTTAAAAACCTTAAGTTATTCTCGGCCTGATCCTTAGGTGTCTCCTCCGGAGCCCGAAGATCAGGGTTTTCGGGTTTATCGATCTCTAAAGAACATGCCTACTGCCCTCAACCCAACAATCCCGACTTGAGGGAGCACTAGCATCGGTTTCGGCGTATCAATAACAAAGGTGTTTTTTGACCTCCAGAATGATTCTAAAAATCCTATCTCCCAAACATTTAAGAAAAAAAGAAAATTATTGCAAGATCGCACTGGCAACTCAAAGACTTCTGGATATAGTTATCTGGTACAAACTACAACTAGTGAAAAGGGTGCCTGGATGTTCACACAGACCGTCGAATACGCCTTGAGGGCGATCGTTCACCTGGCGCAGCAATCGCCCGCAGCCAGCACGACGGAAGACGTTGCTGATGCAACACATGTGCCTCGCGCTTATCTGGCGAAGATCCTTAGCGGTCTGCGGCGGTCTGGACTTGTGAAGAGTCAGAGGGGCCTTGGAGGTGGAATTTCGCTCTCCAGGCCGCCTGAAGAACTGACCATTCTGGATGTGGTGAATGCGGTCGAACCGATCGAACGGATCAAAATCTGCCCCCTGGGATTGTCCGAGCATGGCTCGAACCTCTGCCCTTTGCACTCGCGAATGGATATGGCTCTGGCATTGGTTGAATCCTCATTTTCTTCGACGACCATCGCTGATGTGCTGAAAGAGCCGACCCACAGCATCCCATTATGCCCATTTCCGCCAACCGAAAATCCGACAGTTCCCAATCGCGCCTGGGCTTTGAATCGCTCTCTGGAAATTGAGAGAACCAAAGAAGCCGCAAAGAAGAAGAGTACCTTGAAGGAAAAGCCTGGGGAAAAGTTGCAGGCCAAGGTCAAGGCGAAGGCCAAGTTAAAGACCAGATTAAAGCCCAGGTCCTGATCAGAAATCTCCGGATCTCTGGAACCTGCGGATGATCAAAAGGCCTGAGAAGCCGATGATCAGGCTTGTCAGAGAGATCGGTTCAGGCACCACAGTGATGGTGTTTATGTTGAGTTTCGGGCTCTCGACTGAAGAACTGCCGAGACGGACCAGATTGCCCATCGACTCTGCCAGTGATAACGAGATGGTGAGATATCGCGCTGAACCCGATCTGGCCTGATTGAATGCAGCCACGAATCCCAATGGCATCGCGGCCGTATACCAGTTGATCGGGCCAGGAGCGCCGGGCCAGTTGGGTGCGATGTTAATCTCAACTGTGCCAAGACTTACGCCGCTGAGATCGTTGTAAATTGCCTGGCTGGCCGGGTCCTGGAAATCTGTGTGGCTGGCTGCAATCTGTTCGGCTGTGAATTGGGTGGGAAGGCCGAGATTCAGGTGGATCACGGAACCTGGGAGCGGGATGGCTCCAATCATGGTGGTCCATGAAGTGACGCCTATGTCAAGAGTTGCGCCGACGATCGAGGCGTCTGCCCCAAGCGTGTCGAAGATCAAAAACGAACGCATTACATGAGGCGCAAGCAAGCCCTGATTGTTGCCCACCTCGGTCGTATGCGTTCCGTTCAGCCCATTGGTGTTATTGACAGGACTACTTGAGTGATCGCTGGTGTAATCGCCAGACGTGTTCGGAAACAGGGTGACCTGGCTGGCTGAAACCGTGCACAAACACTCTGCCAGAATGATGCAAATAATGGCTGGCAGATATCTTGAAGAAGACTTTGTGGGGCTGGTAATTCGATCTGTCTGGAATCGGCGGAACGGGCTGATCATGGTTTTATCTTCCTTGGTGAGCGGCATCTGGGCTGGCGAAAACCGTCTCGCCAGATGATCTAAAATGGATGGTTCGACTCGTTCGATCTGCTCAATCGTACGCTTTTGTTTATATTGCCACAAGCGACACTTAATTCAGGACTTATGTTGCATAAACGCAGAATCGTGTTGGTCGTGGATAGGGAATTCGTCTATAGTAAATCAAGTGTCGGAAACGGGGCATAACCTCTTGAAAACTGGCCACAATGCAACCCAATACGCGGTCTATTCCAAATCCGGCTGATCAGATTTCCGGCACTTCCGGGCGACGTTTTATCGTACTTTTTACGATCACGATACTGATTTTCTGGGCCTCTCTCTGGGTCGGCTTCAGATTCTGGAAGTCTGGATACGATCAGAAAGCGCAAGTTGGCCGCGAAACAGCCCGGCATATTCGCAAGTTGGTAGAAGCCCGTCCGGCGGGCGTTTCTGTGGCTGTGTGGGAAGATACCGTGGATCATACCGAGGCCATGCTGATCGCCGTGACGGGGTCAAACCTGCTTAACCTTGAGCAAATTCAGGCTTTAACCGTCGAGATCGATGAGCGGGTCGCCACTGCGATTCGCGAACCAAATCAAGGCCCCTCCTTATTAAAAGGGCTTTGGGACGAGTTGGCGAAGCGGGCTGGCCCTGTTGCAAATATTTATGGTCGGCCAAAGCTGGTGGAAGCCGCGAATGGAAAGTAAGAGTGTTTGGGTGTGATGGGTATCAGTCAGCAAATAAGTGTCGAATCTTTGAGTTGAGAAATCTGCTTCGAAAAAAGTTGTTCGGATAAGAAGTCTGGCTTATTTGCGTAGTTCGTCCGGTTTGATCCGAAAGCGCCCGTTCAGCGATCGGGAATTCTGTTTGAAAGATCAGACATTCTGCGAATCGGGGGGTATATTAAATGTGACGACAAGATGTGAGCCGCGTTTTGAAGACAAAGCCTTGATGCCGACCATCAGGCCTTCAATCCCGAGTGGCTCTCTTTCGTTACCTCTCCTGTGCTTGCAACTTGCGGTTTGCTTCTGACGAGACGAAAACCCTGAGATGTCGCAAGACGCCTCAGGGTTTTTCGTTGGCGGACTTGCCAACCAGACTAACCCGCAGCGCCAGCAAGGGCCGATCGTCCCGGAAGCCATGCTGTTTAGTACAAACATTTACCATGTAAGATCTTAACATAGACTAGCTATCCACTAATGCGTCCCTTGCTGGCGCGTCGGGTTAGTCTGGCCAGCAACATAACGCCTTGAATACGCCCTCCTGCGTGGTTCATATAGATGCCATCTTCCAACGCCCGGATTCGAACGGCCTACATTCTCACCCTCCACAGGCTCCTCCCCAAACCTCAGATTTCAGAATGGGAGAGGTATAACATCGAAACGAATCCTAAAAAATCTTCAAAACTGACCTTGCTGAATTCTCGATTCGTGGCAAAATCTCGCAAAAGTGCGGAATTGTTCGCATGCGTTCGCTTTAATGTCCGATTCTATCTGTAAAGGGTAGAGATGGTTCTGAAGTGGGCGTGACTTTTAACGCTGCAGGAATGATGTCAGGAAGGGAATCCGGACACCCTGCGACGGGTCAAACACAGTCATTAAGTTGGACTCAAACGCATACGATTCCCGGACATCGGGGTTCAGTGGTGGTCCTGTAGCCGAACGCTCTGAAAAAATGGGCGAGAGTCTTCAGGAACGTACCTAAACCCGGTCGCTCAGGAGAATCAGCAAGGAGGCGTAGCTTGCGTAACCCAAGATGGACATGGACGGCCGCACTGGCCGCAATGGGCCTCGCGGCATCGTCGCCCTGGATCGATGCACAAACCAATCGCGGGCTCGAACCGGGCGCTAACCCGAATGTTTCGCCAATGGATCCTGCCAGCGTTCAAATCGCTCCGGCTGGAAACTCCTCGGCCACGGCTCGTAAACCGGCCGCTCCTGTGATGGAACCTGGCGATGCTGCCATGCTTCGCAGCCGTAGTGCCAGAACCGTACTTCGTAACGGCATCGACTACATTAAATATCAGCAGTATGAAAAAGCTCTGGTTTATCTTCGGGAAGCCGAACGTCGCAAAGACCAGCTCAACCCCGCTGAAGTGACCAGCCTGAGACAAGGCATTGAAGCGGCCCAGGAAGGACTTAGGGCACCGACGTCGATGGCCGGTTATGCCAAAACGCGTCGTCCTCAGGCTGGTTCCATCGCGGTTGCCGCCAAATTGTCGGCACCTGTCGCTTTGGCCGATCCAGCCATGATTCCTGCCTCAGTCGAGGTACCGATTCAAGAGTCTCAGCCTGTCGTTCGGACCGCTCTTGAGCCGATTCCGCCTGAAGCACTCGCCAAGGCCTTGCCAACAGCTTCCGAACTGGCCCGGTCAAAGTCAGCGGCATCCGCTCGCAGACAATATGACTCCGCCGGCAATTCGGGTGGGTCAGAGCCATTGCCACCACTTTCGGCTCCAGCCTCGTTGACTCTGCCTCTGAAGGCAAGAGAGACGGAACCTGTTGCTGTATCAGAACCTGTGGTGCAAGAACAAGCTCCCGTCATGGAATCGGTTGCGGTAAGGTTGCCTGAGAAGGTGACGAACGCTCCTGAGCCTCTGCCCGGTAGCCCATCCGCTCGATCAAGCGTGGCTCAGCCATTGGCTCCCACTCTGGATGCATCAGTGGCACCAGTCACCGATGACTCCAAGCCCGCTCATCAGGGCACACCGACTCTGCCAGCTTTGAGCGTTCCTCCGGGAGCGGTTGAAGAGACTGAAAGTGCTGCACCAGAACCACTTCCAGTATTACCTTTGGCGAGCAGCCAGCCAGCCCCGAAGCTGGAGAGCGTCAAACCTGACCTGAAATCGACTGCTCCAGTTGTGGAAACACCAGCCCTACCGGCCGTAAATTCTGACGACGAACCGATCGACAACCAACCGCCCGGGACCGAGCCTTCTTTGCCAGTTCTCCCACCTCTGGAAGTGGCTGAAGTGAAGGCGAAAGTCGAAGAAAAGGTCGAAGCGGTTGTGGCTCCTGCCGAGCCGGTTCTGCCAACCCCAACGGCCAAGCTGGAATCAGAGCCAGGCCTGCCAGCCCTTCCAGCAGTGGAAGTGGCGCAAGCGGTTGCAGAGCCAGCGAAAGCGCCTGTGGAATCGAAGGTCATGGCCAAGCTCGAATCCGAGCCAAGCCTGCCGGCTTTGCCTGTGGCGAATCCGATTGAGAATGCTCCTGAAGCTTCCAAATCTGTGGAACTGGAAGTGAAGCCTGCCACGGTTCAACTGCCCACAGAATTGCCTCCTGCCGGCGATAAGCCGCTTCAGGAAGTGGGCGGAATTCCTGTTCTGACGCCTCTGGCTGATGACGAAGAACCTTCTGCTGCAACGACTTCCAATGCTGTTCAAGTTGAACGGATCGCTACCAGGCTGGTAGATGAAGATCCAAAACCATCGGCTACCGACAGCCTCCCGCCGTTGCCTACTGCTCCGGCGAATGACCTGCCACCACTCCCACCGATTCCGTCTTTGGATCAACCTCCATTAAAGTCGGAAGAGCCTGCCAAGCCAGCAGGTAAGCCAGTTTCTGAACCAGCTCCATTGGCACCTGAAGCCGGAGTTCCAGCCAAGCCTGAATTGGCCGGCGACCTGCCACCTCTGCCAGTGGGAGCATCCAGCACGCCTGATACTCCGCCGGTTCCCCCGGTTGCACCAACTCAGGCTGAAGCGGTGCCGGAACGAGTGGCTCGTGCTGAGGCAAACCCAGCTCCAGCTGCGACTTCTGACAACCTTCCTGCGTTGCCTGCGGAAGAGGTTGCCAAAACGGTGACCCCATCGCCGAGCTCTCCAGATGGTGATCCGGAGATTGGCAAGATTACCGATAAGTACCTAGGTGGTCTATCGTTCGAGCGACGCCGCGAGATCGAACAGATGGCCCGGATTCAAGGTGGCCGAACAGGCTCCACACCTGGTCTTTCAGCTCTGGGGGCTCAGCCACCGGAAGAGGCAGGTGCTGCGGCCGTGGCCCGTCCGGGTGTGCCTGGTTCGAGCACGAATATGAGTGCTACGGACGATCCTCTGGTGCGTCTTGAACTGCCTAGAGCTCCTAGTCCTGCGGAAGCTCGCCCGATCCGGGCCATCCTTCTGCCAGAGCAGTTTGATAACCTCAAACCACGCCAGTTTGACCCTCGTCGCAAGATGTGGGCCTCTGCTGCCGTGGCTCACTATCCACTTTACTTCCAAGATCCAAGTCTTGAGCGGTACGGGGTTTCTGTGGAGCAAAGACTTGGTCGGGCCGGTCGTAAGCTGACCTATCCGATTGACGATCCGAAGCAGAGCAAGCTGAGGAATCAGATTGCCAC
>CAMBZY010000183.1 GCA_945872325.1 Candidatus Kuenenia stuttgartensis
GACATGTTGACGCAATCGACGCCATTACAGCAAAGGGTGTTTGAGTTGCTGGGGGTCAAAACAACGACGTAGCCAGAACGACGAAATCGCATTTTTTGTAAGGGTAGTGAAATTATAGAGTTATCTTGGTTTATGGCTGAAAAGTACGGGCTAGATTCAAACCAGGAAACCGGAGGCTATCAACCGGTCTTGGCGGTAGCCCCGGTGAATTGGTTTGAAAACGGGAAGTTATTTCCGGCCTGATCCTAAGTTACAGGCCAATGATAAATTTCGTCATTGGAAACGAGCATGGCGTAAAAAATAAGGGCGGTTGGTGATTGAGCCATATTCCAAAAGGAAACGCGAGCCAAAAGGCCCGCGTTTTTGATCGATCCAAAATGTTGTTGCATTTTGAAGGACACAGTCTCAGGAGACAGCGTCTTTCAGAGCCTTCAGAAGGCCAGCCTTGATGGCGTTGCGGGCCGGTTTGGCCTTGATCGTCATTGGCTGCTTGGTGAAGGGGTTGATGCCTTGCTTGGCCTTGGTGGCTGGCTTCTTGTAAACTTTGAGTTTCAAGAGACCAGGCAGAACGAATTGGCCTGGGCCTTTTTTGCCCAGTTCGTCTTTTACCAGGCTTGAAAGGGCATCGAACACGGCGTCGATATCCTTTTTGGAAACTTTCGAGGCTTCAGATAGTTTGCTGAAGATCTCGGCCTTGGTCAAAGGCTTGGCGCCGACTGGTGCGGCTTTCTTTTCTTTGGGTGCCGGCTTGGCGGCGGCTTTAGGAGCGGCTTTCTTAGCCATGAGACTCAAACCTCCATAATTTGGAGCTGTTCGGTTGGAAGTCCCGAACGGTACGACTTGCTTTTCGACTTGCCTATCACTGTTGCACCTTCAGAGCAAGCTCTGCGATACAACAACTACATCAAATACGAAGATCGTGTTTTGTGCAACCGAAATTTTTTCCAGAAATCGCTTTTTTTCAGCATCCCAACTCTGTAGGACATCGATTCGACTGCGGTTTTTTAGTTGTTGAATCACTTGCGAATACGTTTATATGTCGACATAAGTTTCTTCTGTGTAGTGCTATATGGCAATGCTGGATGTATTGCTTTAATCTCCCGAAGCCGCCCCTTCGCCTCGGCGCGGGTCTGGAAGACCTACGAAAAAATTTTTCGAAAAATCTACAAGAATTGAGTGCGAATCCCCTTGTGCGGAGACTTGCGAGACCACCCAACCGCGTTTTTTCAGTCCTTCCAGCGTCGATTTTGGCCACGATCGTTCTAAAATCAGCTTGTCCGGGAACCACCCATGGTGAAGTTTGGGCGAAATCTGGACTTCAAACGGCGATAAATCGAATTCGATTGTTCCCAAAATCATCCAAAGTACCGTTGAAGGGATCGTCCGTCCTCCCGGAGAGCCTGTCACGAGCTTCACTCGCCCATCTTTAAGCACAATCGTGGGAGACATCGAACTCACCATGCGTTTGCCAGGCTCGATCAGGTTTGGCTTCGTCCCGATCCGTCCAGACGTGTCCGTCCGGCCTGGAATCAGGTTGAAGTCGCCCATCTCGTTGTTCAGTAAAAAGCCTGCTCCCGGGACCACGCACTTGGCCCCATAGCTCTCCTCCAGCGTATATGTTAGAGCAACGGCATTCCCGGCGGAGTCAAGCACGGAGAAATGGGTCGTCTCTGATGATTCTGCGGGGATCACAGGGAAATCGGCCAGTGACTCGCTTGGAGTGGCTTTATCCGGGTTGATCGTTGCCGCGAGCTTTGCGGCGTAGGGCTTGGATATAAGTTCGGCGATCGGTATCTGAACGAAGTCAGGGTCGCCGATTTTCGTAAAACGCTCATAAAACGCTCTGCGAAGAGACTCACCAACAAGGTGGGCCGAAATATCTGACGTTCGCCCATGTTGCTTCAAGTTCATTGGCTCAAGCATATTCAGGCAAAGGGCGGTGATGATCCCGCCTGAACTTGGCGGGCCCATGCCTAATACGGTATGGCCACGGTATTCCATGCGAATCGGTTCACGCTCAACAGCTTGATATGCAGCCAGATCGGCTTTGGTGATCCATCCACCATTTCTGGCGGAATAATCGGCGATCAAATCGGCCGTTTTACCTGTATAGAATTCGTCGGGGCCTTGGTCGCGAAGCCGTTGGAGAGTTGCGGCCAAGTCAGGCTGGATGAGCTTTTCGCCCGATTTCCAAGGGGTCAGGTCAGGCTTGGAGAAGGCTTTGACTGAGGCTGGGAAGTCTGCGAGGCGGTCGGTTTCGGAGAGATTCTCGGCGATTTTTGTGCCGGCTTCAGGTTTTTTACGACCGAAAAGTTCGGCGTTGAGCGATGCAGCCATCACGGGATGGAGTGGAAAACCTTCGCGGGCGAGCTTCTCGGCAGGCTCCACCAACTTGCTCCAACTGAGTTTGCCAAATTTCTTGTGGGCCAGAGCCAGTCCGCGAACAGTGCCTGGGACACCTGAAGCCCAGGGACCTTCACGGTAACCAGCCTTGAGCTTGCCAGCCTCCGTGAGGTACATCTTTGAGGATGCTGCCAAGGGGGCTTTCTCACGAAAATCGAAGCTGGTGGATTTGCCCAGTTCCGCACTATAAAAGACGATGAATCCGCCACCGCCCAGATTGCCGGCTGGAGGATGGGTCACCGCAAGTGCCAGTGCTGTGGCCACGGCGGCGTCGATCGCGTTACCGCCCTGATTTAAAATTTCCCGGCCCGCTTCAGCGGCAAACGTTTCGCGGGCGACCACCACGTGTTTTTTAAAGGCGACTGCTGGAGGTGCGTAAGCAGGTGTAATCTGGGCAATTGCAGCAACTGGTAAGAATAAGCCGATCAGGCAGGTTTGGAGTGATATGGTCCAAACGCGATGGGATGATTTCTCGAGGAAGTGTGTCATCGTCGAAGGTCGCCTTTGTGAATCGAGATAGACATTCATTGAGTGGCAATGCTGTTGCATATTCTGCCTGAGATCGACTCTGAATTGCCAGAGCCAGGCGATTTCAGGCGGGCTTGATAATTATGGTCATAAGGTGATGAAAATGAGATTGACCATTTTTGAGATTGGATGTAATGTCGCCACGAGAGTCGACATGCCGTGCGTCTTTTTCGCTCAAAAAAGCTGTAGAAGATGACCCAAGGCAGTCGCGAATCACTAAATCACGGATGGTTTACAGATCAACAGGGAGGTCAGTTCATGCGTTTTTCACTGATCAAGCGGCATCAGGCCAGATATCTCACCATGGTGACACTGGCAGGACTGGCGGCTACAGCAACTGAGGCTCAGGCCCAGTTTACACGTTCCAATCCGAAGGCGATTGCGACCCAGGCAGGTGCTCAGCAGGCACCAGCGCAACCGAAGGTGGATCCGAACGCACCGAAGCTGCAACAGACTCGGATCCCATCGTCGCCGAACGATACCGTGGCCATCGTGAACAACCAGATCATCACCCGTCAACAACTGGCGGATGAAGCCGTTGCACGCAAGGGTGAAGAAATTCTTGATACGCTCATCGCCAGAGTCATGATTGACCAGGCTTTGAAGAGCAAAGGTATTGCGGTTACGGCCGATGAAGTCAACGCTGAGATTGAAGCTGTGGCCCAGCGCATGGCAGGCCTTTCACGCGAGGCCTGGCTGAGAACGCTTGCCAAAGAACGCAACATCAGCCCGATCCAATATGCCCGTGACATTATTTATCCTTCACTGGCTTTGAAGAAGCTGGCAGAATCGCGGGTTCAG
Organism: Candidatus Kuenenia stuttgartensis; assembly: GCA_945872325.1. GTDB lineage: Bacteria > Planctomycetota > Planctomycetia > Isosphaerales > Isosphaeraceae > QWQI01. The sequence goes on from CAMBZY010000183.1 coordinate 3,733, forward strand.
GTGACCGATACGGAGATCACCGAAGCTTATGAAGCCATGTATGGCGAGAAGTTACGCGTTCGCGTGATCATGGTGGACAAGGTTCGCGCTGCTCAGGAAGCTTGGGAAAAACTGCGAGTGAATCCAGCCGGCTTTGAGAAGCTGGCCATGGAGATCTCGATGGACCCAAGCCGCTCGATTGGCGGGCTCCAAACCGATCCGATTGCCCGATTCTCTTATCCTAGAACTGTTTCCGACTCCGCTTTCCGCCAGTTGGTGGATGGAGACACAAACGACAAGGACGCCAAGCACAAGCCTAAGGACGGCGATTTCACAGGCCCGATTCAGATCACCGAATCTGCCTGGGTGATTATCAAACGCGAAGGTCTGATCCCTCGCAAGGAAGTGGACAAGAACGACTCCAAGGTGCGTGAGAATCTGCGTCAGCTTGTGTTCGATGCCAAGATCAAGGAAAAGATCAACGAAGTCTTCACCGAGCTGGAGAAGCAGACTTCGATTGAAAATCGCCTGTCAGGACGAGTCAAAGTGGCCAACGAAGAATCTCAGCCTGAGGCTCAGGATCTGCCCAAGAAGCAGACTTTGACCGAACAGGCTGCCGCTCGTCAGGGAGTCAGCGATCCATCTGTACGACCATCCGCTGCAACGGCTGCTGCTGCGGCTCGCAAGTTGAATACACCTGCTCCCAAGTCTGTCGATCCAGCGGAAGTGAACCGGATCAATCAGATTCGTCAATCGACTGGTGCACCTGCTGCCCCTCGTTGATTTGAGCCTTTTTTTTCAGCGATGCGAACTCAATGGCCCGTGCCCGGCAAAAGAAAGTCGGATCACGGGTCGTTTTTTCATGTTCCGCGAATATCGATTTGTCTGATACAATATACGTAATAGAACAAGTTTGACAGGGCGATGCTTTTGGAGCGATGGTTTCAGCCGGCTCTTCAAGAATCAACCAAAGATACGACTCAGGACACGACGAATAGCCATGATCGACCCGACAGAACTGCTGGGCGCACAACCCACCGAAGGCTTTGACCCGGAGGCCAGCGAGCCCTGGGCCATTGATGTGGCTGATCGCGTCAAGAATCTGCCGCCATACCTGTTTGGCAAAATCAACGAGCAGAAGTACAAAAAACGTCGCAAGGGGATCGACATCATCGACCTTGGGATGGGTAACCCGACCGACCCGCCCAACGAGCTGGTCATCGAAAAACTTCGCGAAGCCGTTCTGGATGATCGTAACCACCGCTACTCTGTGGCTCAGGGCGTTTACAACCTGCGTCGCGAAGTTGGCGACAAATACGAGAAGCGATTCGGTGTGACCGTTGACCCTGACGCTGAAATTGTGACCACGATTGGTTCCAAAGAAGGCTTCAGCCACATGTGCCTGGCCCTTTTGGGAAATGGGGATACGGCGTTGGCTCCAGCGCCTTCGTTCCCGATCCACATTCACGGTGTGGCTCTGGCCAGCGCCAATACGATCGCCCTCGATGTTCGCGATTCCGATGTTTTTCTAACCAACATCAAACGCGTCTGCGAAAGCCTTCTGCCTCGGCCCAAGGTGCTGATTCTGAACTATCCGCACAACCCGACGGGCAAGTGTGTGGATGTGGCGTTTTTTGAAGAGATTGTCAGCCTGGCCAAGAAGTACAAGTTTCTGGTCATGCACGACTTCGCCTATGGCGATGTTGGTTTCGACGGCTTCCAGCCACCTTCGTTCCTCCAGGCCAAGGGAGCGATCGATGTCGGCTGTGAATTCTCGACCATGTCCAAGGGCTATAACATGGCCGGCTGGAGGGTGGGCTTTGCCGTGGGCAACCGCCATATGATTCGGGCCTTGAAGACGATCAAGGGCTACTATGATTATGGTCTTTTCCAGGCTGTTCAGATTGCAGCGATCATCGCTCTGAGGCATGGTGAGGAAGGCCGCATGGCCCAGGTGGCCGAATACCAAAAGCGGCGCGACATTCTGGTGGATGGCCTGCACCGTATGGGCTGGAATGTTCAGAAGCCCGAGGCCGGGATGTTCTGTTGGACTGAGATGCCTGAGCCTTGGAAGAGCAAGATGGGCTCAGTTGACTTTGCCATGAAGTTACTGGACGAAGCCGATGTGGTGGTGAGCCCCGGTCGTGGGTTCGGCGAGATGGGCGAAGGCTGGCTTCGATTGGCCCTTGTCGAGAACGAGCAGCGTCTGCGGCAGGCTGTCCGCCAGATTGGTCGCTGTCTGAAGGGCGAGCGGGAGAAGGAGACGGAGAAGGCTGGGGTTTGAGTGTGGCTTGGGCTTCTGGATATTTTTGTTGAAACAATCGCCTATGGAATTCATGGGTGATTGTTTCGGATTTTCATAGGGTACATGCAATCCGCCGCGCTTTCAGGACAAAACGTCGCACCTGAACAACCAAGCCAGAATTCAACTCTTGAAAGTTGAATATTTCAATGGATCCATTCGTATCCGTTGAACGATTAAAGCTGATGAGCCATGTCCATTCAAATCCTTGGTAAATCAGACCATGAATTACGTCTCATTCAGGAGGCCTTGTCAAAATATCAGGCCGACCATGAGCAAGCCTGTATAGAGCTTTATCGACGCAACGCGGTCACAATTCGAGTTCGCATCATTGACCCTCTATTCAGTGGCATGGATCTGGTTTCTCGTGACAATCTTGTCTGGAAATATCTGGACGGCCTGCCTGATGAAATTCAAACCGACATCACAATGCTGATTCTATTGACTCACAAGGAGTCAACACATTCGCTGGTCAATCAGGAGTTCGAGCTTTCTCTGACAAGATCTTGAAACAGGGCTTTTACCGGATACCCAATAAACGATGAAAGATTATCGTGAGATCATCACAATCGAACCCGGCAAACGTGGTGGCCAGCCTACCATTCGCGGAATGCGTATTACTGTCTCGGATATTCTGGGCTGGCTTGC
>CAMBZY010000184.1 GCA_945872325.1 Candidatus Kuenenia stuttgartensis
GGGTTGGCTTTTGACCATTCCTTAATCTGATCCAGCGCGTATGGCACGCTCAAAACCTTTCGATAACCGGCCTTGATGAGCGATTGGGTCATCTCTTGATCGAGATCCGACCTGATCATGAAAACGGCCTCGGAGCTGATCTTCCAGTCGGCTGGATTTTGAATCACGACCGTTTTGGGATACATCGCAAGCGTTTCATTGATATCAAATCCACGATCGGTTTGAAGCCATCCGAAAAGACTGGTCTGACCAGCAGGCTCAAGATGCAATGGGTATACCAGCTTATTGGTCGGATTCCAGATCACTTCCGGCTTGGAATCTCTGAGATAATTGGGATCGGTTTTCGTTTTGGAGGACTGTTTTGCAAAGATTTTTGAAGTGGCCATCCGTCGATTGGCGTATCCATAAAGCGGGTCAATGTCGTGGTCGAGCAGGTAGCCAAGCCCCTGCAGCTCCGTGGTCGCAATTCTCCAACGGGCAGGCATTGTATTTTGAATCACCCGGGCGATGATCGAAAAATCGTCCTCGCGCTCAATCGCCCGCTTTGTGGAGCTGTTGTATGGATTCCAAAACCTGTCGTAGTAATTGTTTCTGATTCGAAATGTCGCCGATGTGAAAATCCAGGCCATAAAAATGATCAGAATCAGCCGAGTTGTCAAAACTTGAATCGCAGGATTTCTTTGCAGTTCAGAATCCGTAAAGAGAGTTGAGCTGGATTGTTCGAGACTGCGAGCGATTCGTTCTCGAATGGCTGGTATGCCCCATTCCGACATCAGCAGGAAGAATCCGATAAATTCAAATGGGAGATAATATCGGCGCGTTTCAGCAGCGAAATGTCGGCCGCTGAATACGAAAAACAGATACAACCCGAACATGAGTAGAGACTGGTTGCGAATCAACATTTGATTTTTCGGTGAAATCTGCGGCTTCCAAAGTGCGATGAATGGCAAGGTCGAGATTAAAAGCAGCGCAAATACAGATAGCAGATAAACATTGGATAAACCGACGATCATTTTCACGATTTGAAAACCAGCGCCTTGGATGATTTCAAGAGGAGCTGTTTTTTTGAAAATGACAGGCGTCAGGATCCAGTGCCCGTACATCAATTTCACGGCGATCAGAAAAATCCCAGAGCTCAGAATCATGCCAAGTATGGCCATTACGGGAATGCGACGAAATCGAATGCCCATTCCTATCAGCAGACAAATGCTATAAACGATAGCATCCGGCCTGAGCAGTGGCAGGACGGCGACACAGAGGCTTGAAATGCGCCACTTATCCTCCCAGATGGCTACAAATCCCCAGAAATAAATCAGTGAAACCAGTCCATTTCCGAATCCGGCACCCTGAATTTGTGCAAACACAGGGTTCCAGGCAAATCCGAGCATGAGGATGGTTCGTGGCAGGATCGACCAATCTTTCGAGATTCTCCAGGCGGCCAAAGTGTGTCCGAGAGTGATCAGCCAGCCCAGAATCAGAGAGGCCGTTATCAGCGACCTGTGCGACCACGCAAATGGTGTGAGGATCAGGTAATAAACAAACTCCACCGTTCCATCGACCATTTTGTTTGGGCTGAACGAGAATCGGCCAAAGTGATAGAGGTTCCACGAGTGCTCGAGGTTTACATAGACTTCATCAAGATATCCACAGTGATACATATATTGGAATGTCTGGATGAGCAATGCGAAAACGAGCAGGCTGGAACGATAGAATCTTGATTCCACCACTCCCATTCTTGACTTGAGGATGAGTACGATTGCAAATAATCCTGTGAGAACCTGAACCCCCAGAGTAAATTTCAAGTGCGGCAGTGCATCATTGAGGTATAAGATCGGCGCGATTCGATCTCCAGAGACCCAGAATTCAAACATCGATCAGACCTCAGTCACACTTGGAGACGGATTGGTAAGTTCCCAAACAGATTATCATTAGCTTAGAACAGGATTTAAAAAGCTGTTGGGTAATTTATCAAAATTTATCCCGAATTACGCTGATTAATCCGTGCTTGTTCCAATTCGAATCAGGCTGGGTTCACACAAACCGTTTCAGATCCTCATCCTTTGCGACAATGGTCAGCCCTTCTGGCGATACGGTCAGGCCGCGGATTCTGTCCAGTTCTCGATCCATTCCGATCGTGAAACCGTCGGGCACGACGACATTTTTATCAAGAATGGCGCGTCGCACTTTCGCGCCTCGGCCGATGACCACATCGTCAAACAGAATCGAGTCTTCAACCAAGGCGAATGAACGGATGGTCGAACGTGTTCCGATAATGGACCGATGCGCCTCTCCGCCTGAGATGATCGAGCCAGGGCAAACGATGGAGTTGGTGGCCAGCCCGCGCCGGCCTGGCATGTCGAGGACAAATTTTGGCGGGGGGATCGGTGGGGAGAAGGTTTGGATCGGCCAATTTCGGTCGTAAAGATTCAATAAAGGGTCGGCAGCGATCAGGTCCATGCTGGCTTCATAGTAAGCGTCAATCGTCCCGACATCGCGCCAATATGCCTTTTGTTTACGATTCTCGTCAATAAAAGGATGGGCCAGAACGTGATACCCCTCGCCAATCATACCTGGGATGATGTCTCGACCAAAATCGCGAGTGGTTTGGTCGCGCCTGATGGCCACGTCACGCATGAGGACTTCGAACATCAGACGGGTCGAGAAAACATAAATTCCCATCGAAGCCAGAGCCATACCTGGCGTGCCCGGAATTTCGGGAGGACAAGGGGGCTTCTCGATAAAGTCACTGACACGGCGATTTGAGTCGATTGCCATGACTCCAAAATCGCTGGCCTCAGCGACGGGCACAGGCAGGCAGGCGATCGTGAGGTCGGCCTTATGGTCCATGTGATCCTGGATCATCATCCCATAATTCATCTTATAAATATGGTCGCCAGCCAGAATCAGGGCCACTTCGGCGCGGGTACGTTCGATGGTATAAAGATTTTGATAGACGGCGTCGGCGGTGCCTCGATACCAATTCTCGCCATAAATTTGTTGGGGTGGGATCACGTCGACAAATTCATCGAGCTCGCGGCAGAGGAACCTCCAGCCCTGATCAATATGACGCGATAGGGAAAGGGCTTTGTACTGGGTCAGTACCAGAACGCGTCTGAGACCGGAATTGATGCAATTGGATAAAGCAAAATCAATGATCCGGTAAGGACCGCCGAAAGGTACGGCTGGCTTGGCCCTGTCGCGAGTCAACGGATCAAGCCTGGTCCCTCGTCCACCTGCCAGAATCACGGCCAGCGCATTTCGACCCATCCACGTGGAGATCAAACGCCACCTCCCACATGACTGACTGATGTTTTAAAGAAATACGGCAACATGTCCATTGTGCGTCAGATTTCCGGGCACCACAAGCCCTGCTCCCAGCAAAATCGATGTTGGGTTGGGTATCTTGATTTCCAGCGGACATCACTATTCATAGATGCCTCCTCTGGAAAAACATGTCTGATCACACGACAAATGATCCAAACAAAAAAATCCCTGCCGGATCTGGCAGGGATTTCTGAACCATTCAAAAATGGATCTGATACTTTCGGATGATCAATAAACTTCGCCTGGGCGAACTACGTGACCACCGCCGGTGCTTGTGCCAACGCCGGCCAGATAACGGGCGTGCCAGCCTTCAGCAGCGCGAATTTCTTTCATGGCTTCTTTGTTCAGGCCGTACTTTTCCCAGAGGGAAGTGGCGTTGGATTGAACAATTTCGGCGATTTCAGCAACACGGTTGCGGCCAGTGGTGGCGGCAAACTTGGTACGGGCAGCGGCATCGCCCTGGGTGAAGTATTCTTTCCAGAATGCACGTCCACCAAGAACGCCGGAGCAGCCGCTTTCGACAGCCAGCTCAACCTGACGCTTGTATTGTGGATAGTCCACACCGGCTGAGAGCAGAACCCATGGTGTAACCGACGATTCGGTCAGGGCTTGAAGATTGTCGCGTTGCTTGGTTTCGTCGTCCAGCTCGCTATCTCCAGGGAATTCAGCCTTGTAGATATCGCACCAGCGAGAGAGCAGGCGAGCCGACTCAATCACGGTGTGGGCCTTGCGACGACGATAAGAATCGTCTGTCTTCTTCTCTGAACCGTAAGGGAACGCAACTGGTTCGAGCAGCAGGAGAATGTCGTACTTGCGGCACTCTTCGTAGATGTGCTTGACCAGTTGGAGCTGGTGTTCGGCTGAGCTTGATTCGTCAGGCTCGAATGGGGCCAGCAGTTTGACTGCGTCGGCACCCATGTATTTGATCTTCTGAACCGACCAGCCTGGCTCGATTTCGGCCAGTGGAGCACCGACGGAATTCTTTGGGCTGCCTGACTTTTCAACGCGAATCAGCAAGCCCTTTTCAGGGGCAATCGCACCTGAGGCAACTACGGAGAAGGCTCCATAGTAACCGTCGATCAGCAGGGCGGATGAAGCGCCTGACATTTCGCGGGCCATGTCTACTTTGGCGTCGGCAATTTCGGCGAACGTTGGTTCGCGGTCATGACCAGACTCTTTCAGAGCCTTGTGGGCCATCTCGATCATCGAGCTGTTTTGGTCCAAAGCCAGCATCGTCAGCGTGCCGTTTGGATTGCTGATGCGCTGAAGACCCCGAAGCTTGCCGGGTGTCAAGCCAAATGAGGTCAGAAGGGTCGCACTTTTGGTTTTGGATTCGCCTGCGGCCATGAAATCTCCCGATCCGATCGCGTCAAAGGGGGTAGGCCGCTCTGCATGAGATCAGCGACCATCTCGAAATGTGATTGTTTCTTCGTCATCTGACTTTGCCAGACTGGACCCATAAATTGAATGGATCCTCCGCTCATGATCTGTAAAGTTACCCAAACCAGACCCGATTATGCAAGACGACGATGGCTCAGAATGGTCATAATCACCGGTCTGACCGTCAAATTCGGAACCCTGACCGTGCTTTGAGCCGACCAGAATTTCCGAAACTTTCCTGAACATCCGAAATCTTTGGCTTGCCTACCGCCCGATACTACGTAAAATCACTAGTCGGGACTTCGTGTGAATCAGAACGAATGGCCATACGATCAGATTCGTAAGGGCCGGCACGAAGCAGAATATTTCTCTTGATCTGGGATCAAATCACCACCATGCCACAGCCGAAAACCGACCTGATACTCAAATTTCTGAGCCAAGAGGGCTTTCGTCCGACGGTCGATGAAGAGGGTGACGTCAGGTTCCAGTTCGAAGGCCAGACACTCTTCATTCACCCTGAAGAGGACGACCCGCAGCTGATGAAACTGTTCGGATTCGCCTGGCGATTCGACAGCGAGCCTGAAGAAGAGGACGACGATCCGGAACTGGTCCTTGCCCTTCAAGTGGCGGGTATCTGCTCGGCCAAACACAACGGGATCAAGGCCATCGCCATCCCGGAACGCGTTATCGTGGTTGTGGCTGAACAATTCCACGAACCTTTTGAAGCATTCAAAGGCACCTTCTTCCGCCTCCTCGATGCCATCAAGGCCTGTACCAACGAGGTTCAGGAACTGATGGAAATGGAATATGAAGACGACGACGATGATGAAGACGAGGACGACGATTTCGACCCGGAATCGAACTGAATCCAGCCCCCAGTGACTCCTCTTAACAATTCTCCGGAACCAAGCCTGTGCAACCAACCACGGGCCTGGATCCGTTGAGTTCCATGAATTCTCGAATCACTCAGAACATTTCGCCTCAGCCATCACCATTCTTACCCGTACGAATTTCTTATATAAACTGCACCAGGCTCATCTTGCTCGACCCTGACAAGCGAGTCCATCTGCAAGGACGGTTTCCAATGATCCGCCGTCGAACCTTATTACAATCCGCTCTCATGGCTCGATTATTCAGCCAGAATTTATCAGCCAACTCACGGCTTTATCCCAAAATTACGGCCTATGTGGCCTTGGACCGCGAATTTTCAGATCCACTGCTCGACCAATTCACCAAAGAAACGCATCTTGAAGTCCGTGCGAAATTTGATGTGGAAAGTACAAAAACCATCGGACTGGTGAACTCGATCCGCTCCGAATCGGCCCGGCCCCGGGCTGACGTCTTTTGGAATAACGAAATCATCCACACCATCAGGCTTAAAAAAGCCGGCCTCTTAGAAGAATACACACCGACTTCGGCGGATGAATTCCCCAGCCAGTTTCGCGACCCTGAAGGACACTGGCATGGATTTGCAGCCCGGGCGCGGGTTTTGATCATGAATACAAAACTTGTCGCAGAAAAAGATCAGCCGACCTCAATCAACGACCTGACCTTGCCTCAGTGGAGGCACAAGATTGCCATTGCCAAACCGTTCTTTGGCACCACAGCCACTCATGCGGCAAGTCTTTACGCCACCATGGGCACGGAAAAAGCCGACCAGTTTTTTGCGAACCTCCATCGCAATCAAGTGCAGGTTCTGGCTGGTAATAAACCAGTGGCTGAAGCAGTGGCCGCCGGACGGATTGCAATCGGCCTCACTGATACGGACGATGCCCTTGTATTAAAGGCTCAGGGACATCCTGTGAAATGGATTTACCCGGATCGCAACGCCGATCAATCCGGCACTCTTTTCATACCTAACACTCTGGCGATGATCAAAAACAGTCCCAATCAAGAAGGTGCCCAGAGGCTTCTGGACTGGCTTTACAGGCC
>CAMBZY010000185.1 GCA_945872325.1 Candidatus Kuenenia stuttgartensis
CCGCCTGCATCCACATGGCAACTCGCACAATTGGTATAGAAATACGAACGGGCACGGGCCTCAAGTGGCTGAGACTTATCGTTCGGATCCACCAGATGAGGGCTCTCAGGCTTGCTTGGCTCATAGCCCTTTTCGTTCTTCAAAAGCCCAATATGATACAGAGATCTCAACTGATTGTCTTTCTTGCCATCGCCATAATCAAATACCGAATCGAGTTGCAACTTGCTGAACCCAAGCACAAAATTCGCCGCCCGACTATGACACACCATACATTCCGACCTGCTTGGATAATGCCACACCTGATCCTTATACCCACGCGGATCGGTTTTATCCGCGATCCGATATGGCTTGTCCAACCCATTCTTATCCACCAGGGTTGCATCTGTCTGCTCGTCATTCCAAATATACGAATATCCCGTCCATTCTTTCTCCTGACGTACCATGATCCGGGTTTCAATATACTTACGGCTCGCTGAATCGCCCGGTTGCATTTCAAGCTGAAAACTCTTCACGGTCAATGTCCCATCAGGCGCTTCCCAGCGATCCGATTTCGTATCAATCGGTTCCATTCCAGGAACACCAATCGCCCTGACCTTAATGGCTCCATCTGACCAGAACGGAGCCGCCGGTGCATAAGGAATCACTCCGGCAGCCAGTTGATGCGTCTTGATATCCGCAAAAACACCCGTTTCACTGAGTTTCTTCGGAAAGCTCTGGGCAATCTGAGTTCGGTCATTTGGTACGATTCGGTAAATCGAACCAGCGTGATCGATCACCCACAAATCCCCTCCCGGATCATTCCCAAACCCTGTGATCGCAAAAGGTGTATCCACAAGCTCTTTGTGAAACGAGACTTTCGTACCGTCATGCTTGATCGCCCAGACTCGACCTGTCGAATAATCGCCATAAATAAATGCGCCAGTCAATTCAGGCATTTTTTTACCTGTGTAAACCACACCACCAGTCAGCGATCGGGCTTCACTATGGTGGTGATCGGCAGCCGGTTTTATAAGCGGAGTGGGGCCTCGTGGTCGATCCAGATGGAACGGGTGAGAGCCTTCATAAATCGGCCAGCCTTGATTATCTCCGCGATTGATCAGGTGCACTGTTTCCCAAAGATCCTGACCATTTGCACCCACCCAAAGCTGTCCGGTGGATTCGTCAAAGTCCATTTTCCAGGGGTTCCGTAAACCATAAGCCCAAAGCTCGGGGCGGGCGCCTGGAAAGCCTAAAAATGGATTGTCCTTCGGCACGGAATAAGCTCGGCCAGGGTCCGTATGATTCACATCAATTCGAATCACGGAGCCGGGAATATCGCCAATATCCTGCCCTGAACCGTAGGTATCGCTATCAGAAGAGCCATCTCCGGCTGTGGCATAAAGATATCCATCTTTAGGACCAAAATGGATACCACCTCCATCGTGTCCGTTTGAAGGCCAGGCGATGATTTCCAGCTTGCTGTTGGGGATCATTTTATAAGGCGGATTTCGATCGATCGTATATCGCCAGATCCGGTCGTGTATGATCGGATTTTTCTTATCGTTCAAAAACACGTAAACATAGCCGTTTTTCTGATAATCCGGATGGAACGTCACAGAATACGCCATCTCGGTCCCAAACTCTATCACTGACTCTGTTTCCGAAACATTTGCCTCGTTTTTGACCCTCAGAATCTTGGCCCCGCCAGACCATGAACCCAAATGCTGGGTGATCCATAAATTCCCAGTCCCGGGCTCAGGCTCGATCCCAATTGGCTGTAACAACTTAAGGTTCGGAAATGCCTTCTCAGTTTTGTAAGGTGAAGGCGGCTCAGGAGAACCGATCACGCGACTGGTTGTAAATGGGATCCGTTTTTCCATACCAAAAGGCTTGGTAGATTCTGCCTTATCGGCCGCAGTAGCGGAATTCAAGACCGAAATCATCGCAAAACATAGGCCAAGTACGATGGCGCGACTCATGGTCGAAGTCTCCCAGGTCAACGGACAATTCATCAAAGCATTGGCGGAAGAAGGGTTGGATGTTCTATTGAACAAATCCCATCACACACTTTTACCGAGAACGGACCAAACATGCAATGCAATTCAAGGACACTTTGAAATTCTTGCATATTCTTGAGTCACTTCCTTCGCCCCCGGCCGACCCAAGCATCCGTCGCTGCAAAAGTCAGGATTAATGCCCCAGTCACCAGCGAGCGATACTGGTCGTCAAGCCCCCTCAAAGTGATGATGGTTTCAATCGTCTTGAGCATCAGACATCCGGCAGCTGCACCTAAAACGGAACCCTCGCCGCCTGCCAGAGAAACCCCTCCAATCACACAGGATGCGATTGAGTCAAGCTCATAACCATTTGCCGTATCAGTCTTTGAGACCTTCACAAAACTCAGGAGAAGAACTGCAGCCAAACCTGCACACAAGCCACTCAAGGCAAACGAAAGGATTTTCATCCGATCCGTACGAACACCTGCCAGGCGAGCCGCTTCGGCATTCCCACCAGTGGCCCGAAGGTGCTGCCCCCAAAGTGTTTGCCTGAGAAAGATCCAGATCACCGAGGTGGCGAGCATAAAGACAGCCGCTCTACCAGAAAGAGCCACACCCGCAACATCCACCTTACTATCAAGAGCAGCAAACATGGTGAGTTTGTTTAAAGTCAGCCCGCCCAAAACAAGAAATGTCAGGCCACGAACGACCATCAGCCCGCTGAGCGTGGTCACAAACGGATTCGTCCCCATTTTGGCTACAAAAAAGCCGTTCACGATGCCCACCAAAAGCCCGGTGGAAAGTGCTGCTGCAAAACACGTGCTGGAATCATAGCCTTTCGTCATGGCTGTCCCGGCCATGGCACACGCCAAACCCACTGTTGCACCCTGACTCAGGTCAAATCCGCCTGCCAGAAGGACGCAACATTGACCTACTGCCAATACGCCCACAATCGCAGCTCGAGTCAGAATCGAACTTAAATTCGAGCCTGTATAAAATCGCTCTGTCGAGAATGTCAGCCACAAAGCAGCCACAAACAGGAGGATCTGGGGCCAGCGACGCATCGCAAAACGTAACCAGAGTTTTGAATCTACCGCCATAAGCTCGCTCTCCACTCTTTACGTTGCTACGCCCGCTGTTTCCGCCAGTATACGCCGCTCGGAGATCTGATCGCCTGTCAGTTCGCACTGAACCTGGCCTTGGCGAAACACCACGACCCGATCCGAAATGCGTTCAAGCTCCTGGGTGTCAGGGCTGATCACAACCACTGCAACTCCACTGGCTGACAATGCTTCGATCCTCTGATGGATGGCTTCGCGGGTTCGTATGTCCACTCCACGTGTTGGCTCGTTCAGGATTGCCAGTTTTGGCTTGGTCGACAAAGCTCGTGCCAATAGGGCTTTCTGCTGGTTCCCGCCAGATAATGTCAGTGGATTCTGGCTCAGCCGGTCGAATTTGATCTGAAAATCTTCGCAAAGCCGTTCCGCTTCCTTCCAGAAAAACGGCCAGTTGAGAAATCCGAACCGGTTTTTCTGCCTTAACCGCTGAAACACCAGATTTCTGCCAAGTCCCAACGCGGCAATCAGTCCTCGCTTCCGACGATCCGCCGGTACGGCTACCACTCCAATTTTCTGGGCCTGGGCTGGATGAACAGGCCGGTAAGCCTGGCCTTCGTAAGTCATTCGCCCTGAAGTTGCCACGGATTCGCCGGCCAAAATCTGAGCCATTTCTTCTTGCCCAGCACCGGCCAGACCAGTCATACCGAGAATCTCTCCATTTCGAATCTTTAATGAAACCGAGCTAAGGGTGACTCCAGAAATATCATCGGCGGTTAAAATTTCAGATCGAGATCCGTTTTCCAGTAGTTTGCCACCACGGTTTGCTCCAGTGGTCACCCTGCGGCCAATCATGGCTTGAACAAGCTTTTCATGATCCATTTCATGACGTTGCCACGTGCCTACGCGTTCCCCATCTCTCAAAACCGTGAGACGATCTGACAGAGCCAGAACTTCGTCAAGGTGGTGGCTGACCAAAGCGATCGCAAGCCCTTTGTTTTTTAGACTTTTTAACAAGTCTGCCAGGTGCTTGGCCTCGCCGGAGGTGAGGGCGGCTGTCGGCTCGTCCAGAATCAAAACACGAGCCTGACGACGCAAGGCGCGTGCAATTTCGACTATCTGACGCTGACCTGTCGGCAGGGTATCTGCGGCCACTGAGAGTGGAATCTGCTTTGCATCAAGCATTTCCAGAGAGATGGCCGCATGTGACCGAATCGCTCGCCGATTTAATTTTCCAAGCCGAACCGGCTCATCGCCCAGCAAGATATTTTCCGCCACGCTCAGGCACCCAACCAACTGTAATTCCTGGTGAATCACAGCGATACCCGATTTCAGGGCAGACGAAGGGTTTGGCAAATAGATATCTCGACCATCAAGCAAAATCCGACCACTGTCAGGCCTGATCGTACCTGCCAAAGTCTCTACCAAAGTGCTTTTGCCAGCTCCATTTTCGCCGCAAAGGGCATGAATTTCACCAGGAAACAACTCCCAGTCCACGCCTCGAAGTGCTTTGGCCCCGAAGTAGGATTTGTGAATTTCAAGCATTTTGAGAACGGGCAACGCGTCCATGAACTTTCTCAGAACTCAGGGGCGGCCAATAGGAGCAGCGTGAAGACCAGAAGACTAACGACGGCCATCAAGCCTCCGGGCATCACTTTTCGCGATTTCGCAAATCGTTTTCCAAAGAATAGAGACAATGCCAACGCTGTGAGTGTCGCCAAAAGGCATCCAGCCCTTGCGGCCGGCCCTTTTTGTGACATCAGCAATATCGAAAGCAGGATGATCAGACCAGATGTTGCTCCGGCGATCAGGCTCGGCTTGCTTTTCGCTTTGACAAAGCCCATCCAGCCGCCGAGGATCAACATTGCGGCGTAGATCACTAACAATATGGAGACGTCTCTGGTGTTCATTTGTTTTTTTCAGCTCGGTGAAGTGCCAACAGGATCAGGCTTGTTCAAGCCTTGGACCATCAACGCGGATTTCGGAACGGAGGGTGTTTCGTTACAAGAAATACAACCTGATTGGATTTGCATTTCAACGGTTTTGCACGAGTTTTGCAAGCCTTGATTGAGTTTGGCCCCAGTCGAGGTTGCGACTTTGGGTCGCCCCTTGCCTTGAAGTATAACCCACATCACCGGCCCTACAACAAGAAACATTCCAGCCAGACTGCCGGGCAAGGGAAGTTTCTGTCGGTAAAGGATGTCGAACATCAGGGCCATCGCAACCTGACTCATGCCGATGACAGCCACTCGTGGTGCTGATCCGGCTGCATAGGCTTTGGTTAGAAATATCTGGCCAATGGTGCCTGTGATACCAACCCCAAAAAGTAACAAAACCGTGACAGGATCGGCCATGGACTTCCAATCCACCGGATGACCCAGCAAAATCACTGGGATCATGATCAGAGCCGCCACACCTGAAAAGTGAGTCACCACAGCCCTCGGATCGATCTGGCCCAACCGGTTCAGGCCCATCATGGCAACGGCTGTAAAGGTGGCCGCCGCCAGAGCCGATGCAAGTGCTGCTCGATTGCCCTCCATATGGGGCTGCTGAATCAGAACAACGCCGACAAGGGCGGATGCGATGGCGATAAGTATGGAAGGTTCAACCGTTTCGCCCCAGATCAAAAAGCCGATCAATACGATCCAGAGCGGATAGGTGTTCGTAAGCGTAAGCACATCAGCTACAGGGAGATGCGACAATGCATAAAACGTGCTCATCAGACTCAGAGTGCCGGCAATCGACCTGAGCCAGAGAATTCTCGGACGAAACAGGACCAGCTTGGCACCGGCCATTCGTGCCAGCATCAAGGCCACAAAAAAGCTGAAGATTGTTCGCGACTGTGCCACAATCCGCCAGTCGCAACGTGGCCCAAGTGCATTCGCCATCCCACCCATCAAAGTAAAGCTGAATGCTCCACAAATCATCCACAAGGCTGGGTTAACGGTAGACTTGTGTGGATTCATGTCTCCTTCGTTGCAAGATCTGCTGATGGAGTCCTCGTGTTCCTTTTGGTCGGGCGATCCCTCCGCAATCGGCAATTTGCCTTCACTTAAAACGAACTCATCTTTATCTGTAGTAACCAGTTCCGGCTTGTCGTCCATAGGTCCTTAAACCACAATCCGGGCCTGAATTCGATCCGTTCACAAGCCGCCTCATGTCAACACACGAAACCTGGCAGTGAGCATGTCGTTCAAAAACCCAGTCGATCCTACGGCTATCATCCCCCATCTGGTCCATCGACGTCAATCGCAGTTCATCCTGCCCAGGCCGCATTCGCCGGATATCAGGCCCAGTAAGAATCATCCTTCAAAATCGACCGATTCGCTTCCTCGGCCATGGTTCTAGCGAAACCGATTTACGGCTTCGAATCTCCTCGATTTTCATTGATTCGGCGCTGGAGGATCAGCCTGGAATCTCTCCAATGGCGACGTACAGTCCTGCCGCTCACGTTCAGAATTTCGGCCACTTCATCTGACGTAAAGCCTCCGTAATACATCATTTCAAACACATCCTGCTCAAACCTTGGAAGGCTTTCAACCGACTCGTGAAAATCGACCCATTCCTCAATCGTGATCGGTGCTCCGGAGTTAAACTT